>DAIOVT010000528.1:0-2858 GCA_036758885.1 Kineosporiaceae bacterium | reverse complement strand
AGGGGCAGGCGAAGCGCATCGAGCACGCGCTGAAGTCCGGCGAGTCGGTGCTGGTGCAGGTCACCAAGGATCCGATCGGCCACAAGGGCGCCCGGCTCACCAGCCAGGTCTCGCTGCCCGGCCGGTACCTCGTGTACGTGCCGCAGGGCTCGATGACCGGCATCTCCCGCAAGCTCCCCGACACCGAACGGTCGCGGCTGAAGAAGATCCTTCGCGACGTCGTCCCCGAGAACGCCGGAGTGATCGTCCGGACGGCGGCGGAGGGCGCCTCCGAGGAGGAACTGCGCCGCGACGTCGCCCGGCTCGCCGCGCAGTGGGAGGACATCAGCGCCAAGGCCGCCGCGGTGAACGCCCCCGCGTTGCTCTACGGCGAGCCCGATCTCGCGATCCGGGTCGTGCGCGACATCTTCAACGAAGACTTCGGGTCGCTGATCATCTCCGGCGACGAGGTCTGGGAGACCCTGCACACCTACATCTCGCACGTGGCGCCCGACCTGGCCGGCCGGGTGCACCGCTGGGGCGAGGAGGAGGAGCCGGCCGTCGAGGAAGCGTCCGGCGAGGCCGGTGCTCAGGACGGCGAGCCTCAGCATGGCAGCGAGCCTCAGGACGGCGCGGCCGTTCAGGAGGCGGCCCCGGCCGTGCCGGCGGCGGGCGTGGCCCTGGGTGATGTCGTCTCCGCCGAGGTGATGACCTCGGCCGAGGCGTCCGACGTCGTGCTGGACGGCGCCGAGATCGCCGCCGGTGAACCGCAGCCCTCGAGTGAGCCGGCCGAGCTTGAGGCGCAGCAGCAGGCAGACCCTGCCGGGTCGGACGAGCAGGCAGAGCCCGCGGAAGCGCAGCATGCGGACCCTGCCGGGTCGGACGAACAAGCAGAGCCAGAGCCCGCCGTGCCCGCGCGTCCGGTACCGCGGCCGCCCGCGGCGCCGGCGGCCAAGCCGGTGCGTCGTCCCACGGCACCCGACCAGGACCTGTTCGCCGCCTACCGGGTCGATGACCAACTGGCCAAGGGCCTGGACCGCAAGGTGTGGCTGCCCTCGGGCGGTTCGCTGGTGATCGACCGCACCGAGGCGATGACCGTCGTCGACGTCAACACCGGCAAGTTCGTCGGCTCAGGCGGCAACCTGGAAGAGACCGTCACGAAGAACAACCTCGAGGCGGCCGAGGAGATCGTCCGGCAGCTGAGGCTGCGCGACATCGGCGGGATCATCGTCGTCGACTTCATCGACATGGTGCTCGAGTCGAACCGCGAACTGGTGCTCCGGCGCCTGGTCGAGTGCCTGGGCCGGGACCGCACCAAGCACCAGGTCGCCGAGGTCACCTCGCTCGGTCTGGTGCAGATGACCCGCAAGCGGGTGGGGCAGGGGCTGCTCGAGGTCTTCAGTGAGACCTGCGAGCACTGCAACGGCCGCGGCGTGATCGTGCACGAGCAGCCGGTCGAGAAGCGCTCCGCCGAGACCGGTGGCGGTGGCGGTGGCGGTGGCGGCGGTGGTTCGAGGGGCGGCCGGGGTCGCGGTGGACGTGGTCGCGGCTCGAACGACTCCTCGGGCAACGGCTCGAACGGCTCCGGCGGTTCCGGTGGCGGATCGGGCAATCAGGGCGGCGGATCGTCGTCCCCGGCGGCTGCGGCGTCGGCGTCCTGATGATCTTCGGTTTGACCCGGTCGCCGGGCACTCCGTACGCTTGCCAAGGCCTTGGTAGAGGCGCGCCCGCGTGGTATGCGCTCAACCGGGTTCACCCATCCGTTCCGCAACGGGCCGTCGTGGGTGTCCGTCAGTCCCCGGCGTGACCAGCGCCAGCAGTCCGCGAGTAGTTACAGCAGAGAGCGAGTTCGGTGTGTACGCGATCGTCCGTGCCGGTGGCCGGCAGGAGAAGGTGGCCGTCGGCGACGTCCTCACCGTGGATCGTCTGGCCGGGGAGCCCGGTTCCACCGTGGAGCTCACCCCGGTCCTCGTGGTCGACGGCCAGACCGTGACCAGTGACACCTCGGCCCTGGCCAAGGTGAAGGTCACCGCCGAGATCGTCGAGGCCACCAAGGGCCCGAAGATCGACATCCTGCGCTACAAGAACAAGACCGGCTACCGCCGCCGGCAGGGTCACCGCTCGAAGCTGACCCGCATCAAGGTCACCGGCATCGCCTGACCTGCGCACCAGCAGATCCAGGGCGAGCGTCAGCAGAGCGAACCGACACCGGAACAGCGAGCCGGAAGGCAGGACAGAAACTCATGGCACACAAGAAGGGCGCCAGCTCCTCGCGGAACGGGCGCGACTCCAATGCTCAGCGTCTCGGCGTCAAGCGGTTCGGTGGCCAGGCCGTGAACGCGGGCGAGATCCTGGTCCGCCAGCGCGGCACCCACTTCCACCCGGGCGAGAACGTCGGCCGTGGCGGTGACGACACCCTGTTCGCTCTTGCGGCGGGCGCCGTCCAGTTCGGCGTCAAGCGCGGCCGCAAGGTCGTCAACGTGGTGGCCGGCGAGTAGTCACGCTCACCGCGTCACAACCTCTGGGAAACCCGAAACGGTTTCCTCCACGCTGAAGGGCGGCCGGTCACCGGTCCGCCCTTCATGCCTGTCCGAGTACTTTCGACCGGACAGCCGAACCAGCATTGCGAGAAGTTCCGATGACCACGTTCGTCGACCGGGTTGTGCTGCACGTCGCCGCTGGCGACGGGGGCCACGGCTGCGCCTCGGTGCACCGCGAGAAGTTCAAGCCGCTCGGCGGCCCGGACGGCGGCAACGGCGGTGACGGCGGCGACATCGTGCTGCTGGTCGACCCGCAGACCACGACCCTGCTCGACTACCACCACGCCCCGCACCGCAAGGCCACCTCGGGCAAGGGCGGCCAGGGCAACAACCGCGACG
>DAIOVT010000527.1:0-2896 GCA_036758885.1 Kineosporiaceae bacterium | reverse complement strand
CCGCCGCCAAGGCCGCAGAGACGACGCCCGCAGAGGCCAAGGCCGCAGAGACGACGCCCGCAGAGGCCAAGTCCGCGGAGGCGAAGCCCGCCGCCGGCTGAGCGCGACTCACGGCCGCGGCGGATCGATCTCCTCGGGTCGATCAGCCGGGCGCCGTCCGTGCCGCGGTGATCTCGTGGCCCGCGGCGGCGGCCCAGCGGGTCACCTCCGCCGCCACGGCGGGCCAGTCCTGATCGTCCGTGGTGACGCCCACCTCGACGTGTGTGGCCCGGTTCGGGGTGACCGCGTAGAGCCGGTGCGCGGGCCGCTGCCGGTCGGCGCGCCGGTTGAGCGTGAACCGGTACGGGCTCAGGTAGGCCGCCCGCAGCAACCCGCGGGCCGTCGGCCGGAGATCACCTGGCAACCCGGTGAACAGTTCGCTGCCGTGGTAGGGCCGGGTGCCCTGGTAGATCAGACAGGTCTCGTGGTCGAGGAACCTGGTCCGGAACGGCTTCATGCACAGCACGAAGATGTCCCGGTCCGCACGCAGCGCGCCGACCCGGGCACCGAAGGTCGAGGCGATCGCGGGCTGGTTGAACCAGACGTCCCCGGCCAGCTGCTGATCGGGGGTGGGCTGCCAGGCGTCCGGTACGCAGAACCGGCGGCGCTCGGCCGGGTCCTCGAGGTCGGGGCGCTCGCCGTAGAGGCTGAAGTAGTCGGCCTGTGGCATCTCGGCGATCGCCCGGGCCAGGGTCCGGACGGCGTCCTCGGTGAAGAGATAGTCGTCCTCGATGAAGAAGACCACGTCCTGATCGTCCCAGCCGAGCTCGTCGGGAAGCGCGAGCCCGGCCAGGTAGCTGGTGCGCAGGCCGGCCGGCCCGGCGTCCGGGGTGTCGGTGACCGAGCGGATCAGGCCGCCGTGCGCGTGCATCAGGGCCAGCCGGTTCGCCGGGATCGGTCCGTCGTTCAGGAACACCACCCTCGCCTCGGGCGCCCGCCGGGCGGCCCGCACGACCGAGGCCAGACAGAGCATCTTGCTGTAGTAGCCGGGCCGGTTCTTGGTGTTCTCGCCGCCGTAGGAGCGCACCACCAGGTAGAGCCGGCCGGTCGCGGCGTCTGGGGTCTGCCGGGTCTGCCGGCCTACTGGTGATGCCTCCTTGCCGGCCGAGGCGGAGCTGGTCACCGATTCCCTGGCCGCGGTCCGGGGCAGCGCCGAGACCACCCGGCGCAGGGTGCGGATCCACAGCGGCAGTACCAGCGTCTCGGCTGCCATCAGCCCCCAGGCGGCACCGACCGCGCCCCACTGCCAGGTGCCGGCGAGCATCGCCAGCAGCAGCACCGGGCCCTTGATCAGATTGATCCGGAAGGTGCTCTCGGCCCGGCCCATGCCGTAGAGCACCCCGGCCGGACCGTTCGCCAGCGAGGAGGAGAGCGAACTCAGGCCCATCGGCAGCAGCACCGCGGCCGCTCCGGCCCAGGTCTCGTCGAACAGGAACTCACCCCAGGCCTGCGGCATCAGCAACAGCAGCACCAGATAGGCCACCGTGCCCACGCCGAGCACCGCCGAGATGGCCACCGCGAACCGGTAGCGCTGCAGCGGGGTCATCTCCGCGTTGCGCCGGGCGACCTCCGGGACGGCGAACTGGAAGATGCCGACGCCGACGATGCTCAACGGGCCGAGCAGCTTCTGGGCGCCGTTGAGGGCGCCGACCGCCTGCTCCGAGGCGATCGCGCCGACGCACAGGATGGCGATCTGCATCGAGCCGAGGCCGAGCAGGTACTCCGGCAGCAGGTACCTGCTCAGCGAGGCCATCTCGCGGGTCCAGGACCAGGCGCTGCGCAGATCCGGCCGCGACCGCAGCAGGGCCAGTCCGAGGATGGCCGACACCGCGGCGCACGCACCCCAGGCGGTGATCATCTGCGGCACCGTCGCGCCCTCGGGGCGGCTGGTCATCCAGGCGAGCAGCGGGAACAGCAGCAGCGTCCACAGCCCGTCGACCGCGGCCGCGTTCCAGGGCCTGGCCAGGGCGAAGAAGACCAGCCGGCAGGTGTCCTGCAGCATCAACGCCGGCAGCACCACGGCGATGGCGAGCAGGGCCTGCCGCACCGGGTCCGGGACGATCGCGGCCGCGATCAGACAACAGAGCGACAGCACCACGCCGAGCACCACCGAGGTGCCCAGGGCCCGGGCCGTGGCGCGGTGCAGTTCGGCCGCAGGAGCCGCCGCATACCTGATCTGCAGCGGCTGGCCGACCAGGGAACGGGTGAGTGAGACCGCGATGCTGAACACCACGAGCGCGATCGAGAAGGCACCGAACTCGACCTTGCCGACCATGTTGGCGACGACCACCGTCAACACGGTGTTGCTCAGCGCCGACAACGCCTGATCGACGACCGTGCCGCCGGCGTTGCCGGCGATGCGACTCAGAACATTGGCCATCGAACGACTCACTGAACCCCGGATAACCTCAAGATCGCTGGTGTTGCTGTCAGCCCAGTATCCGCCGAGAGGTGGTCCGGGGTGGGGATTCGGGGCGGGCTCGGCCGGACGGACGAGACCGGACGAATCAAAGCGCCAGAACCAACGCGCCAGAACCAACGCGAGAATCAGCGCGCCAGAATCAGTTGGTGGGAAACGCCTTGGCGCAGTTGGCCGACGACCGGCCCAGTGGGTTGGTGGTGTCGACGGTGAACACGCACAGCGGGGTGAGTGCGGAGTCGACCACGGCGCCCGAGCGTCGCGCCACGTGGCCGCCCTCGGTGACCCAGGTGCCCGAGGCGCCCACCAGCTCGGCGCGCTTGTCGTCACCGGTGGTGACCTGGGCGGCCAGCCGGGCGCCGTCCCAGTACTGGGCGGCGCTGTCGCCGATCTGCCGAGAGTTGGCCCCCTCGCTGCACAGGCCGTAGCTGCGCAAGG
>DAIOVT010000526.1:0-2898 GCA_036758885.1 Kineosporiaceae bacterium | reverse complement strand
GTACGGTAGGACCATGTCCTCCGAGCAGACCTCGCTGCCGCACGCCCCGATCCCCCGGCTGGCCGACACCGACAACCGCCTGGTCCTGGTCCGGCACGGCCGCACCGAGTGGGCGCACGCCGGCCGGCACACCGGCTGGACCGACGTACCGCTCGACGAGGTCGGCGAGAAGCAGGCCGACAACCTCGGCCGGGCGCTCGAAGGGTTCCGGTTCGTGCGGGTGCTGAGCAGCCCGCTCAGCCGCGCCCGGAACACCGCCGAGCGGGCCGGGCTGGCGATCGACGCGTTGGACGACGACCTGCGGGAGTGGGACTACGGCGGCTACGAGGGCATGACCAGCGCCCAGATCCGGACGACGGCCGGTGCCGACTGGACGATGTTCGCCGACGGCACGATCCCCGGCGCGACGCCCGGCGAGAGCATCGACCAGGTCGCGGAGCGGACCGCGCGGGTGCTGGCGCGGGTGCGCCCGCTGCTGGCCGACGGTGACGTCGCACTGTTCGCGCACGGCCATCTGCTGCGCATCCTGGCCGCCACCTACCTGGGTCAGCCGCCCCATTTCGGCGCCCAGATCGACCTGGAACCGGCCTCGGTGAGCACCCTGGGGGTCAAGTACTCAGCCCCCACCATCCTCACCTGGAACATCGCTCCCTGAGGCCGGTGTGAGCACCCCGCCCGAGTCGCCCACCCGATCGCCCGGCGCCTTCCCGCCCGAGGCCGTCGAGCCCGTTCGCCCGTTGCTGCACCTGCTCGCCACCGGGACCCCGCTGACCGTTCGGGACCTGGTCGAGGGCAGCGGACTGCCCCGGCGCACGGTGGTCGACACCCTGCGCGCGGCCGGTCTGCCGGCCGGTGGCAACGGTGCCCTGTACGCGCTGAGCGAGACCCAGCGCAGCGACCTGCACGCTCTGTTGCTCGAACGGGACAGGTTGCGTGAGAACGCCTTACAGCGTCTGGACGACCTGCCCGCGCTGTTCTCGCGGTGGCACCGCTCGGTGCCCGCGGCGCGCGCCGACCTCGATCACGTGCAGGCCACGGCCGAGACGGTGATCGACCGGGTGCGCCGGCTGATCGACACGCACGACCCGGCGAGGAACCGCTACTGCTTCCTCGGCGACCACGACCTCACCGCACCGGCCCTGGCCGCGGTGCTGCCCGGGGCACGGATCGTGGTCGTCGACATCGACGACGAGCTGCTGCGCTTCATCGACGGGATCTCGGCCGACTCCACCGCCAGGGCACAGAGCCCGATCACCACCGCCTGGGCCGATCTACGGATCGGTGTGCCGCCGAGCCTGCGCGGCGGCTTCGACGTCGTCTTCACCGATCCCCCGTACACCGACGAGGGCATCGCCCTGTTCACCGGCAGGGCCCTGGAATGTCTCGACCCGGCTGCGGACCCGCCCGGGGCGACCACCGGGCGGGTGCTGATCGCCTACGGCCACAGCCGGTTACGGCCCGATCTCGGACGGCGCGTCCAGGCTTCGCTGCTCGACCGCGGGCTGGTCATCGACGAACTGGTGCGTGGCTTCAACCGCTATCACGGCGCGGAGGCGCTCGGCTCGCGCAGCGACCTCTACGTCTGCCAGCCCACCACCGAGGCACTGCGGCGCACCCGGACCCCGGCGCCGGTGAACCGGCTCTACACCCACGGCAGCGCCTCGGCGGAGAGCGTCTTGAGCCCGCTGACCGAGTCCGGCAGCGGTGCTCTCGCCGACTGGCTCAGCGGCCATGATCGCGCCGCTCTGCTCGTCACCGGCCTGGACGGCAGCCCCGACCTGCGTGACCTCGCCGGGGTGCCGCTCGCCGGCCCTGTTCGGCTGGACACGTTGATCACCAAGGGTTGTGACCACGCCGTGGAGACCGCCGTCCTCGATCTTCGGGGCTGGCCCACCGATCTGACCGGGCACGCTCTGATCGCCATGCGCGCAGCACGCTTCGAGGCGATCGTCATCGTCCACGACCGTGAGACTCGACCGGGCACCGGTGCGGCGAAGATCCGATCCGCACTCGAGATCGTCTGCCCCACAGCGGTTCTCACAAGAATCTCCGGACAACTGCACAGCATCTCGATACCACCGCGGCACGAACCGAGCCCCTGGGACCGGATCTGCGACAAGCCGCACGGCACCCTGAAGAACGTCTGGCGTGAGGCGCTGATCGCCGATGCGTCGGGTCGAGGCAGCACACTCACCAAGAATCAGGCCCGAGAACGCATCGACGCCTCCGGTCTGGCCCAGGTGGGCGGGCTGCGGTTGGTCGATCTACCGTTCGACCTCCTTCACCGGCTCCGTTCCCAAACCAGCTGACCACCCCCGCACCACCCACCCCGAACCGCAGGTCCGGTGGACTTTTGTGGCGTCACGACCGGCAAATGCCTCCGGACCTCGACCGCAACGGCCACTATGAGCGGATGGGAACGGTGGACGAGTACCTGGCCGGCCTCGACCAGGCGGACGTGCAGATCATCGGACGCATCTACGACATCGCCCGAGGCGTGGTCCCGGATGCTACCCAGGGCACCAGCTACGGCATGCCCGCGCTGCTGCACGCGGGCAAGCCGCTGATCTCGGTGAAACGCACCAGGAAGCACATCGGGATCTACCCGTTCAGCGCCGACGCCGTTGCCGCAGCGGTCGCCGCGCAGCCGGACCCGGACGCCCTCGACTTCGACAAGGGCACGATCCGGCTGCCGCTGAACAGCCCGGTGCCCGAGGACCTGATCCGCACCCTGGTCGAGACCAGACGCGATCAGATCGACGGCTGAGCAGCCGAAGGCTCGGCGGCGACCGTGGCGCCCGCACTCGCGAGCACGCCGGGCAGAATCTCGGCAAGTGCCCGCAGCGCCGCTCCCCGATGGCTGATCGCATCCTTCGCGGCGGCGTCGAGTTGCGCACT
>DAIOVT010000525.1:0-2911 GCA_036758885.1 Kineosporiaceae bacterium | reverse complement strand
GGGGCAGGCCATCTTCTCGCTGAACCGGCGCTCCCGGTCCGGGGAGTCCTTGGGCAGGTCGACCATGTCGATGGTCAGCACTCCCCCGGCCAGCTCGAGCGCCGTCTCCACCGAGTCGGTGAGCCGGCGCTTCGCCGAACCCTTCGCCACCAACCGGTCGACGACGACGTCGATGGTGTGCTTGAGCTTCTTCTCCAGCTGCGGGGGTTCGGCCAGCGAGACCGTCTCGCCGTCGACGACTGCGCGGGCGAAACCCTTGGTCTGCAACTCACGGAACAGCTCCGCGTACTCGCCCTTGCGGTCGCGGATCACCGGTGCGAGCACCTGGAACCGGGTGCCCTCGGGAAGCTCGAGCACGCGGTCGACGATCTGCTGCGGGGTCTGCGCCTGCACCGGTTCACCGCAGACCGGGCAGTGCGGCCGGCCGGCCCGTGCCCAGAGCAGCTGCAGGTAGTCGTAGACCTCGGTGATCGTGCCGACTGTCGAGCGCGGGTTACGGCTGGTCGACTTCTGGTCGATCGACACCGCGGGCGACAGACCCTGGATGAAGTCGACGTCGGGTTTGTCCATCTGGCCGAGGAACTGGCGGGCGTACGCGGACAGCGACTCGACGTAGCGGCGCTGCCCCTCGGCGAAGATCGTGTCGAAGGCGAGCGAGGACTTTCCCGACCCGGAGAGCCCGGTGAAGGCGATCAGCGCATCACGCGGCAGATCGACCGAGACATCCTTCAGGTTGTGCTCACGGGCACCTCGGACGACGAGGCGGTTGGTCAGGGAGTCGGTCACGAGTTCATGCTAGGTGGGCCCACCGACAATGCCGCATCCGCCCAGTTGGCAGGCGGACAGGAGAGCGAGATGAGCCAGAGATGACCGATTCCGCGAGCCCCACCGCCGGCGACTCCGGGGCGTACACCGGCGCCGTCCGGCCGGGGGGCCCGAGCGCCGTCCGCACCCTGCCCGACCTGGAGATCCGCAAGGCGAGCGTCTCCGAGGAGGACAACAACGCCTACCTGCTCACCGACCGGGCCACCGGCGCCAAGCTGCTGATCGACGCCGCCGACTCACCGCAGCGGCTCACCGAACTGCTCGCCGAATCATCGGACGGCGCGCTGGCCGCGGTGGTCACCACGCACCAGCACTGGGACCACCACCGTGCCCTGGCCGAGGTCGTGGCCAGTACCTCGGCGCCCACCCTGGCCGGCGCCGAGGACGCATCGGCGCTTCCGGTGAAACCTGATCGGGAACTGCGGCACGGCGACCGGGTCGAGTTCGGTGATCTCGCCCTCGAGGTGATCCACCTGCGTGGTCACACCCCCGGTTCGGTGGCCCTGCTGTTCACCTCGAGCGACGGCAGCAGGCACCTGTTCACCGGCGACAGCCTGTTCCCGGGTGGCCCGGGCAAGACCTGGTCTGCGGCGGACTTCGTCTCGCTGATGGACGATCTCGAGGCCCGGGTGTTCGGGGCCCTGCCCGACGAGACCTGGGTCTATCCCGGCCACGGCAACGACACCACCCTCGGCGTCGAGCGTCCGCATCTGGCCGAATGGCGGTCCCGCGGCTGGTGATCGCCGCGCTCGTGCAGCGCGGCGCCACCAGAGGTATGACAGGCCACCAGAGGTAGGACAGGGAGGTGGGCGTGGCGACGATCGACGATGTGCTGGCCCTGGGCACCGAGTTGGAGCGCTCGTACCCGGTGTACGTCCGCGGCCGGCTGAAGTTCCGGGTCAAGCAGATCGTCTACGTGGCCTTCTCCCTCGACGAGGGCAGCTTGGGTTTCGCCTTCCCCAAGGAGGAACGCGCCGCGCTGATCGACGCCGAGCCGCAGAAGTTCCGGCTGCCGGTGCCGTCGGAGCTGCGGTTCAACTGGGTCGAGGCGGACCTCGCCAGGCTCGACCCGGTCGAGGCCCGGGAGTTCGTCGTCGAGGCATGGCGGATGGTCGTGCCGAAGAAGGTCGCTCACGCCTACGACCTCGCTCACCCGGACGGTCCCGGCTGAGCCTGGCCGCTGATCAGCTCGCCGCGGCGGGTCCCGGCACTGCCGAACGGGCCCGGTACCGCCGGGTGAATCGCTCCGGCCCGTACGCGGCTAGCGGGCTGGGCTCACCGAGGGCGATGTCCCGGGCGAGGTCGCGCACGGTGATCGCGGTACTGGGCGCCAGGGTCAGCCCCAGCATGCCGTGCCCCGATGCCACCATCACGTTCGCGTCCGGGGTCAGCCGGCCGACGATCGGAAGCCCGTCGGGGGTCATCGGCCGCAGCCCCGCCCAGGGGGCGGTGTGCGGCGCGTCCGGGTCGAAGCCGGTGAACCCGTTCACGCCCGCGCGCTGGATCGCGGCCACCCGCACCGGGTTCACGCCCAGGTCCACGCCGGAGAACTCCATCGTTCCGGCCAGCCGCAGCCGGCCGTTCAACGGCGTCACCGCGACGTGCGCCTCGTCGAAGGTCATCGCCCGGGTCAGGCTGATCGGCGACGGCAGGTAGTCGACGCTGTAGCCCTTGCCGGGCTGGATCGGCAGCCGCACCCCGAGGCGGCGGGCGAGCGGCGCCGTCCACACCCCGGCCGCCAGCAGCACCTGGTCACAGGCGAACCGGCCGGCACCGGTGAGCACGGCAGCGACCTGGCTACCGGTGTTCTCGAATCCGAGCACCCGGGTGTTCTCGTGCACCTGCGCACCGAGCTCGCGCAGCCGAGCGGCCAGCGCCCGGGTCAGCGAATCGGGCTCCACCTGACGCTCGTCCGGAAAGTGCAGGGCATGCCGAACCTGTTCCGACAGAGCGGGTTCCAGCGCGTGCACGGCATCGGCGTCCAGCGGCTCGGGCGCCATGCCGAACGCCTCGAAGACGCTGTTCAGCCGCAGCCGCTCCTCGAAGTGCCGGCGTTCGGCGAAGAGCACCAGATCGCCGCGCCGGT
>DAIOVT010000524.1:0-2930 GCA_036758885.1 Kineosporiaceae bacterium | reverse complement strand
CGGCGACAGGGCACCCTCCCGGGAGGATGCCCTGGCCGATCTGGACGCCGTGCACGCGTTGCTCTTCGATTGGGACAGAAGCGATCTGGAGCATGTGCTGGGCTCGTTCCCGGCGCTGGCCGATCGCGAACGCAAGCGGCACGGTGAGTTCGTCACCCGGCGCCGGGTGCTGGCCGCCTACGACCGGCTGGCGCCGTCCTTCAGATAGGGGTCGGCGTCCCGGTAGCGCTGGCGCTGTTCGAGGATCGCCGAGACGATGCCGCTGCCGAGCAGCAGCACCCCTGAGACGATCAGCACGATCAGTGCCAGCACCTTGAACGGCACGGTGCGCGAGGTCAGTTCGCCGATCATCACGGTGCTGCCGATCATCGCGGCGATCATGCCGGTGACCACGGTGCGCATCCGCACGCCGGGCCAGGGCTCGCGGTCGCGGGCGCCGTCCTTCGAGCTCTCGTCGGTCTCCGGTGGCACGGGAGCCGTCTGGTCCGCGGTCATCAGTTCCCCCGCTGGTTGTTGGTGTTGATGTTGTCGTTGTTGCTGTTCTTGAAGCCGTCGCGGAAGTCCGAGGGCAGCGTGGTGCCGGTCTGCACGAGCACCTCGCCGAGGCCCATGTTCACGTTCACCTCGAACACCGGGGTACCGGTGCCGATGGTCAGGGTCTGGTTCTTGGCCGCCCCCGAGTACTCCTTGCCGTTGACGTCGTCCTTCAGGCTGCCGGCGCCCAGCTGCACGTCGACCCTGGCGGCGACACCCGGGGGCAGCATCACGACCAGCTGCCCGGCGCCCATCTGCACGTCGGTGGTGATCGGTGTGTTGGTGCCGGCGTCGGTGCGCAGCTGCGGGCTGGTCAGGTTGAGCACGGCCTGTCCGGCGCCGGTGTTCAGCGTGCGGGCCTGTGCGACCGTCGTCGGAGCCAGGTTGACGTTGCCGAGGCCGCTGAAGGTGTCGGCGCCGGTGCCGGCGGCGTTCGCGCCGAGGGCCAGGGCCAGCACCACCGCGGCCGGGGCGAGCACCCCGCTGCGTCGTCCCATGAGGCCCGAGACGATCAGGCCGAACCCGACCACGATCAGTCCGGCGGCCACCCCGAGCGGCCACGAGTCGGTGCCGATCCCGGTGGCCAGGCCGGCGAGCAGGGCGACCCCGAGGGTGGCCTGACGCAGTGGCTTGGACGGCGCGGTGCGCCGCGAGCGGGTGGCGATCGCACCGTCAGCGGGCTGAGCCACCGGCCCGGACTGGTACGGCGGCCGGTGACCGGCCGGCTGGGCCGGCGAGTAGCCGGGCTCAGCGGCACCGGTGCTGCCACCGGCGAACGGGATCGGCGGCTCGTAGCCGGTGCTCGGCCCCGGGACCGGACCAGCAGCCGGGCCGGCAGCCGGGCCGGTCGCGGTCTGCGCGTTCTTACCGCCCGGGTGCGAGTTGCAGCTGCCGCCCCGGCGCTTGAAGAGCCACACCCCGATCAGCAGCAGCGGGATCAGGAAGAACGGCTTCGGGCCGTCGTGATCGCTGACCACCGAGCCGACGCCCGAGATCATCGCGAGCAGGGCGCCGAAGAAGCCCGCGGTGAAGTCGCCCTTGGTGGCGGCCTCGGCATGGATGCGTCCGTTCTGCTGCGGCATGAACATCCACAGCGCGCCGTAGACGAACAGACCCACACCGAGCAGCAGGCTCAGGGCGACGAAGATGCCGCGGATCAGCACCGGGTCGATGCCGAGCCGGTTGCCCAGCCCGGCGGCGACGCCGGCGGCCCAGCGGCCCGAGTCGGGCCGGACGGCGCCGGTCTCGCGGATCTTGTTCATGAAGCTGTCCAGGTCGGGGCTCCTGGAACCGTTCGGTGGTTGCTGCTGCGTCGATTGCTGGCTCATGACGACAACACTGCGCCGTCGTGATCGCGGAAGGTATCGGGCGGCACCCTGAACCGTCCCCTAGTCGGACCCAGGGAGCGTCCGGTGCACCGGGAGCCGGGTCAGGGTCGACTGGGGGGTGATCCCTGAGGGTGCTCATGGCGTGCGTGGGCGAAGATGGAACGGTGAACCAGCCCCTGTCCACGGCGCAACAGCCGTACACGGTGAGCGTGCCGGTCGCGCCCGCGCGGCCGCCACTGGTGCGTCCGCAGCAGGGCCGTCTGGTGGCGGGGGTGGCCACCGGGCTCGCTGCGCACCTCGGGTTGCCGGTCAGCGCGGTCAGGATCGCGCTGGCCGGTGCCACGGTCAGCGGCGGACTGGGACTGTTGCTCTACATCTGGCTGTGGGCCCTGGTGCCGACCGCCGAACAGGTGCCCCAGGCGCCGCAGCCGGTGGATCCGAAGCCGGCCGACCCGAAACCCGTGGATCCGAAACCGGCCGACCCAGCACCGGCAGACACCCGGCCGGCCGATCCGGCACCGACCGACCGGGCCGTTCCGGCCGCCGGCCTGGCGCCTGTTCCTGCCGCCGACGGGACGCCGTCCCCGGCCGATGTGGCGCCGTCCGCGGCCGGTCCCGCCGACACCGCCCCCGCCCCGCCACCGCGACCGGCCCCGCTGCCGCCGCCCCGCGACGAGGCGGTGGTCGCCGCCGCGGCGGCCACCTCGACCAGGGCCGCCGACCTGCTCGTCGGCGCGCTGCTGCTGGCCGCCGGACTGCTGGTGCTCGGCAACATGCTCGGCTGGCAGATCTCGCTCGGTCTGGCGCTGCCGCTGGTGATCGTGGTCGCCGGTGCCGCGCTGGTCTACTACCAGCTCGACGAGGTGCAGGGCTCGAAATGGCGGCCCGGACGACGCCGCTGGATGGCCACCGGGGTACGGGTCGGTCTCGGTGTGGCGCTGGTGCTCGGCGGCATCATGCTCGCCGTCGTGCAGAGCACCGACGTCGCCTACGCGGGCCGGGTACTGCTGGCGGTCGGCGTCGTGCTCGGTGGCGTCGCCACCTGGATGACCCAGGGCCGCTGGCGCA
>DAIOVT010000523.1:0-2942 GCA_036758885.1 Kineosporiaceae bacterium | reverse complement strand
GGTCGCCGTCGCCGCCTCCGGATGCAGATTGGCCCGCACGTAGGCCCGGGTGAGCCGGCCCGGAGCGACGTCGTCCGGGTCGATCTGCGAATGCACGACCTCCCAGAAGCCCTCGATCAGCTCGCGGGCCAGCACCTCGATCAGCGCGTCCTTGGAGACGAAGTGGTAGATCAGCCCGCCCTTGGAAACCCCTGCCGCAGAGGCGATCTCGTCGAGGGTCGCGGAGAGGCCGTGTTCCCGCAGCACCACCGCCGCGGCGTCCAGGATCAATCTCCTGGTCTGGTCCGGGCTCCGGCCGGCGGCGCGTCCCATCAGGCTCCGATCGTCGACTCGACGTCCGGCGCCGACCGCCCGGCGCCCCGACCGGAATCCTGCCCCGGATCGCCCGGCCGCCGCGACGGGATCAGCCGCCAGGCGACCACCGCGGCCAGCGCCATCACCACCGCGGCGCCGACCGAGGCCACCTGCATGCCGTGCACGAACGCCTCCCGGGCGAGCTGCGCCACCGCGGATTCGGCGGGCAGCACGTTCAGCGCCGAGGCCAGCGAGTCCTGCACCGCCGTCCGCACCGGACCGGAAAGACCCGCGGGCAGTTCGAGCCCGGCGCGATAGACCAGGGTGACGATCGACCCGAGGACGGCGATGCCCAGCGCGACACCGAGTTCGTAGGCGGTCTCGGAGATCGAGGACGCCGAGCCGGCCTTGCGGGCCGGTACCGCGGAGACCACGGCATCGGTGCTCAGCGTCATCGCCAGCCCGACACCGAGCCCCACCGGGATCAGCGCGAGACCGAGCCAGAGGTAGCTCTCGGCCGGCTCGGCGAGCGCGATCAGCACCAGCCCGAGCGCCGCCAACCCCAGTGCGGCGCCGATCGCCCGGCCCTGACCGAGGCGGCGGACCGCCACCCCGACCAGGGCGATCACCACGATCGAGGCGATCGTCGCGGGCATCTCGGCCAGACCGGCCACGAACGGGCTGAACCCGCGGGCCAGCTGCAGGTACTGGGAGAAGAAGAACAACAGTCCGGTGAGCGCGAAGATCGAGAAGAAGGTGGCCATCACCGCACCCGAGAACGCCGGGTTGCGGAACAGTTCCACGTCGATCATCGGACGCGGCAACCGCCCCTGACGGCGCAGGAAGAGCGCACCGGCGATCAGCCCGACGACCAGGCATCCGGCGGTGACCAGATCGAACCCGGAGCCCACGGCGTGCTTGACCGCGTAGACCAACGGCACGATCGCCGCCATCGACAGGGCCGAGGAGAACAGGTCGAACGGGCCCGGTTGCGGATCGCGGGACTCCGGCAGCAGCAGGCTTCCGGCGATCACCAGAACGATCACCACCGGCACGTTGATCAGGAAGACCGATCCCCACCAGAACCGTTCCAGCAGCAAGCCGCCCAGCAGTGGGCCGATCACGATGCCACCGGCCGAGGCGGCCGACCAGATCGCGATGGCCCGGGTGCGTTCGGCGGGGTCGAGGAAGATGTTGCGGATCAGCGACAGTGTGGACGGCATGATCGTCGCGCCCGCGACGCCGAGCAGCAGCCGGCCGGCGATCAGCATCTCGGCGTTCTGCGCGAACGCGGCGAACAGCGAGGCCAGCCCGAAGGCGACGCTGCCGATCAGCAGCAGGCGCTTGCGGCCGACCCGGTCGGCGAGCGTGCCCATGGTGACCAGCAGCCCGGCCAGGGCCAGGGAGTAGATGTCGCCCATCCAGAGGATCTGCGTCGCGGTCGGGTCGAGGTCCCGGGTCAGCGACGGGACGGCGAGGTAGAGCACCGTGCCGTCGATCGCCAGCAGCAGCACGGCGCCGACCAGCACGGCCAGGGCGGCCCAGCGTCGCCGTCCGGACCTGCCCTCAGTGCTGCCGTCGGCCCCTGCGGGGATGGCACGAGACTGCTCGAACATAAAATTAGTGTACTGACCAGTCAGTACAGTTTCAACCGACGGCGGACCGGGCGCCACACCCGGGAAGCGGCGTCAGGAACCCCCGGCCGACGGGTGACCGTTGCAGACAGTGAGCGTTGTAGGCCCCCGAACCGTCAGCACACCGGCCCCGAGGAAACGAAGTCGATGACCAGCACCGCCGATACCGGATCAGCCGTCACGTCCGATGTCGTCGAGCGGGTGAGCAGCCTGCGCGAGGACTTCACCCGGTTGATGCTCAGCTACCGGTTCGGCATGGAGGCGGTGGGCACCAAGGTCGAGATCCTCCGCGAGGAGTTCGAGCAACTGCACGACTACAACCCGATCGAGCACGTGACCACCCGGCTGAAGAGTCCCGGCAGCGTCACCGACAAGGTCGGCCGCAAGGGCCTCGAACCCTCACTGGCCGGCATCCGGCAGATCACCGACATCGCCGGCGTCCGGGTGATCTGCTCGTTCACCTCCGACACCTACCGGGTCTTCGAGGCGCTCACCGACCAGCCGGACGTCACCCTGATCGACGTCAAGGACTACATCGCCGGCCCGAAACCCAACGGTTACCGCTCGCTGCACGCGATCGTCGAGGTGCCGGTGTTCCTCTCCGCAGAGGCGGTCCAGGTGCCGGTCGAGGTGCAGTTCCGCACCGTGGCCATGGACTTCTGGGCCAGCCTGGAGCACAAGATCTTCTACAAGCTCGAGGGCGACATCCCCGCCGAGGTGGTGTCCCGGCTGGACGAGGCCGCGGCCACCGCGTCGCGCCTGGACCGGGAGATGGAGGAACTGCACGACCGGGTGCACGGGCCTCGCACCGTCGACGCCCGGGGCCACGGCGGTGTCGCCGCCGAGGCCGACCGGGCGATCCGCTGGCTGATGCAGAACTTCGGCGGCGACGCCTCACACCCCGGCGGTCTCGGTGACCGCCTTGTCCAGGATCTCCAGCCCGAGGTCGATCTCCGCGTCGGAGACGGTCAGCGGCGGAGCCACCCGGAACACCCCGCCCATCGTCGGCAGCTG
>DAIOVT010000522.1:0-2946 GCA_036758885.1 Kineosporiaceae bacterium | reverse complement strand
GGCCACCGAGATCGTCCAGGGCCTGAACCGCACCGGCGCCTGGGCCGAACTGATCGCTCTGGCACGGCACCTGCAGACCCCCCAGGACGGCGCCCACCTGGCCCTCAGCCCGTTCGCGGCGGGGCTGTGGTGGATCGCCGCACACCCCGGCTGGCCTGCGGCGATCGGTCTCCTGGTGGCCGACGGAGTGCGATCCACCTGGACCCGCTGGAGCTTCGCCGTGGCACTGCTCGCGGCGGGCACCGTGATCGGTCTCGGCGTCTACCGGCCGGCCACCGTACACATGCTGACCGGGTGGGAACTCGGGCCGATGCAGTCCCTGATCGCCGGCATGGTGCTCACCTCTGCGCTCACCGCCTCCTCGGCCGCGTTGCGCGGAGGTCGCTGGCTGCTGGCACTCGGGGCGGCGATACCGGTGGTGCTCACCGCCCTGGTGCCGACCATGCTCAGCGACGTCCTGACCGGCACCAGCAGCCTGACCCTGCAGCAGCGCTGGAGCATCGTGCTGCTGCCCGCCGCGGCGCTGGCCGGCACCGCCCTGGGTGCCCTGCACCTGGGCATTCGCCGCGTCGGCCGGTCACCGGGGCAGAGGCCGCACAGCCGCCGGGCCGGGGAGCGGCCGGCGGTCCCGGTGCAGTTCGTCGGCGGCGGGACCGGGCAGCAGCCGGTGCCACAGCTGCTGCCGTAGCCGCGCGCCGCCGCTCAGTCGGGCTGGCGCTCGTTGAACACGCCCGCCTGAACCTGCGGCGACATCGCCGAGATCCGGGCCATCACCTCGTCGGTGATCTCCCGGCGGGCCTTGCCCGCTCCGCCCTTGCCGCGGGTCCGTTCGATCCACGGCGCCGGGTCCACCGGTTCGCCGAAGAGCACCTGGACCGGCCGCACCCGGGGGATCCGCCGGCCCACCGGCTGCACCTGGTCGGTGCCGATCAGGGTGACCGGCACCACCGTGGCGCCCGACTCCAGAGCCAGCCAGCCAACCCCGGTGCGGCCCTTGTACATGCGGCCGTCGCGTGAGCGGGTGCCCTCGGGGTAGATGCCGAAGCAGTGACCGTCCTCCAGCACCCCCATGGCGGCCTTGAGCGAGGCCATCGCGTCCTGGTTGTTCCCCCGGTCCACCGGCACGGTGTCCATCGAACGGAACCACCACGCCACCAGGGCGCCGCGCAGCCCGGTGCCGGTGAAGTAGTCCGACTTGGCCAGGAACCGCACCCGGCGGGGGACCGACAGCGGCAGCACCACGCTGTCGATGAAGCTCAGATGGTTGCTCGCGATGATCACCGGCCCGGACGGCGGAATCCGCTCCACCCCGGTGATCCGGGGGCGCCACAGCACCCGGAAGATCACGTTCAACAGTCCGCGCAAGAGCACGTATTGCACACGGCCTCCACGGCTGGATCAGCTGAATCGGCTGGCGACAAGGACCACCTCCGGGAGCGTCCCGGCGATCCGGTGCGATCCTCGGAGGTGGGTGCAAACCTAGCGGCCGGAACGCTCCGGACGACACGCCGAACATGCTGACCAAATCGGCGAGCCGTCGTCCGGGAACAACCCAGCTGAACTGCGAGGTTTCCCATCGGTGCAGGTCAGAGGTGATTTGACGGCCGAGACAGGGTCGCTAGATTCAACGCAGGCCCGCGCGTTCCGTAGACAACGAACAGGACCGTCATCCTGATCGGCCTCCCTTCGGACCGAAGAGCGACGCGGACCTGAGCCTGCACCGGGCCGGAGTCCCGCGATGGTCCACCAATGACCTGCGGGGATCCGGTCCGGGGGCCGGCTCGGGCGGGCCTACTCTGGTCATGTGAATCCAGCCGCATCCGGCGATCTGAACGCCGCGCCACCCCTCGGGGTCGGGCTGGAACCTTCCACAGATGCCCCGCCGGACGCTCGGCCCGATGCCCGTCAGGACGCCCGGCAGGACGATCGGGGCACGCGGCCGACCGCCCTGCACCCGCTCGCGGCCGGCGTGCTGGCGGTGATCGGCGGGGTGCTGCTCTGGCTGGCCTTCCCGGACGCCGGCATCTGGCCGCTCGCCCCGGTCGCGGTCGCCGTCCTGGCCCTGGTGGTGCGTGGCCGCCGGGCCGGCCAGGCGGCGTGGCTCGGGCTGCTCTTCGGGCTGGCGTTCTTCGTACCGGTGCTGGCCTGGTCCGGCATCTACGTCGGCAAGCTGCCGTGGGGCGCGCTGGCGACCCTGCAGGCCGCTTTCTTCGCCGCGATGGCCGCGCTGATGCCCCGCGTCTGGACGATCCGGACGGCGCCCCGAGGCGCCCCCGGCCGTCTCACCCGGGTCGTTCCCCGGTCGGGTCCCTGGGTGGCTCCGGTGGGTACCGTGCTGGGCATCAGCGGACTCTGGGTGGCCCAGGAGGCGTTGCGGTCGCGGATCCCGTGGGGCGGCTTCCCGTGGGCGCGGCTGGCCTTCTCGCAGGAGAACTCGCCGGTCCTCGGGGCCGCCGCCGTCGGTGGAGCACCCCTGGTCAGCGCGGTTGTCGCGGGCGCCGGCGCCGGCCTGGCCCTGGCCGTGGTCGCGCTGTCGGGGCGCCGTCCCCGGCCGGCCCTGCTCGCGGCGATCGCCGCGGTGCTGCTGACCTGCGCACCGTTGCTGATACCCCGCGCCGCGGCCACCGGCGGACGCACCGTCAACATCGCCGCCGTCCAGGGCAACGTGCCCGAACCCGGTCTGGAGTTCAACGCCCATCGCCGCGCCGTCCTGGACAACCACGCCCGGCTGACCCAGGACCTGGCCGCACGGGTCGCGGCCGGTACCGCGAAGCGTCCGGCGGTGGTGATCTGGCCGGAGAACTCCAGCGACATCGACCCGTTCACCAATGCCGACGCCGCCGCGGTGATCGACTCCGCCGCGAACGACGTGCAGGCCCCGGTGATCGTCGGGGCGGTGCTGGTCACCTCACCGACGACGCTGGCGAACGCGTCGATCGTGTGGGG
>DAIOVT010000521.1:0-2948 GCA_036758885.1 Kineosporiaceae bacterium | reverse complement strand
TACCAGCAGCCGGGCTACCCGCAACCCAACTACCAGCAGTACCCGGGCTACCAGCAGTACCCGGGTCAGCCGCCCTACCCGACGACCCCGATGCCGGCATCGGCCTCGGCGCCGGCCGCAGCTCTGACCGCGGCATCGACCGAACCGTCGACGTCGAAGCGCTCGTTCGGCTCCGGCGGGGCACGGGGCAACGGGCTCACCGCTGCCCTGGCGGCCCTGACCGCGGTGCTGCTGGTGGCCCTTGCCGGAGTGGGCTTCTGGTGGAACAGCCAGCGTTCTGACCTGTCGAGCCAGATCGCCCGCACCAACGACGAACGTCTGGCGGCGGTCAAGGTCCGTGAGGACGCGGTGGCGGCGCGGGAGAAGAAGTTCAACGACGCCGGCCTCGACAAGAAACTCGCCGGCGCCGAGGCCGCGACCAAGCTCTACGACGCGACCGTGCTGGCCTACGACAAGAAGTATCCGACCAACCCGACGACCAATGCCGTCGTCGACAAGCTGGCCTCCAGCCTGCTGAAACAGGGCCAGGCCTGTATGACCGCGGTGAACGCCTACAACACCGCGGCCTCGCACTTCACCGACGACGAGCTCAAGACGTACCCGGCGACCTACGTGCAGGACGAGTCCCGCGCGCAGCAGTGCGGCTACGCCAAGTCGACCAGCAGCTGATCGCCCTCCAGCTGCTCGGCGGGCCGGTGGCTGATCCGGGTGACCGGCATCGAGGAGTCGGGTCCGAAGTCCAGGCCCGACGCCTCGATGCCGGCCTCCAGCAGCATCGACCCGAGCGCAGCCACCATGGCCCCGTTGTCGGTGCACAGGGCCGGCGGCGGCACCCGAACGGTGATCCCGGCGTTCGCGGCTCGCTCGGTGGCCAACGACCGTAGCCGCGAGTTCGCCGCCACCCCGCCACCGATCAACAGGGTCTGCACGTCGTTCTCCTGGCAGGCCAGGATCGCCTTGCGGATCAGCACGTCGACGACGGCCTCCTGGAACGAGGCCGCGACCGTGCCGACCGGCACCGGCTCACCGTTCGCCTCCCGGGCCTCGACCCAGCGCGCCACCGCGGTCTTCAGACCTGAGAACGAGACGTCGTAGCGATGCCGCTGCATGTCCCGGGCCGAGGTCAGCCCGCGCGGGAAGGCGATCGCCGAGCGTTCGCCCTCGCCGTCCTGGGTGACTGCGGCACTCGCCGCCCGGTCGATGTGCGGCCCGCCGGGGAAAGGCAGGTCGAGCAGTCGGGCGACCTTGTCGAAGGCCTCGCCCGCGGCGTCGTCGATGGTGCGGCCGAGCGTGGTCACCGTCTAGATGAGCCGGTCGACCAGCAGCAACGACGAATGCCCGCCGGAGACCAGCATGGCGATCGCCGGCTCCGGGATGCCGCCGTGCGCGAGGGTGTCCACCGAGACGTGCGCGGCGAGGTGGTTGACCCCGTACAAGGGCACCCCGAGCCCGAGGGCCAGTGCCTTCGCCGCGGCCACCCCCACAGTCAGCGCGCCGACCAGGCCGGGGCCGGCGGTCACCGCGATCGCGTCGACGTCCGCGAGCCTGATTCCGGCCTGCTCGCAGGCGCGCTGCACCGTGGGATCGATCGCCTCCAGGTGGGCGCGACTGGCCACCTCGGGCACCACCCCGCCGAACCGGGCGTGCTCGTCGCCCGAACTGGCGATCACGTCGCAGAGCAGCACGCCGCCGCGCACCACCCCCACCCCGGTCTCGTCGCACGAGGTCTCGATGCCCAGTACCAGGGGTGTGCTCTCGCCGCTCTCGCCGCTCACATCTTCGATCGTGCCACCCCTCCCCCGTGATCATGCAAAAGTGCTCGCCGCATGATCAGCGCATCCTGACCTGGGCCGTAGTACCCGCGGCGCAGCGCGATCTGCTCGAAACCGGCCTGCCGGTACAGCGACTGCGCCGCCGTGTTCTGCGCGGCGACCTCGAGCATCACCTCGCGCGCCGCACGCCGCCGGGCCTGCTCCAGCAACCAGTCGAGCAGCACCGCACCCCGTCCCCTGCCCTGCGCCGCGGGCGCCACCGCGACGGTCTGCACGTCGGCGGTGCCGTCGACGACACGTAGCCCCGCATAGCCGAGCAGCTCCGGGTCGCCGTCCCGTTCGGGGCCCAGAAGCACTGCGTAGCAATGGGTCTCGGGCCGGGCGAGCTCAGCCCAGAAGGTCTCGGCCGACCAGGCCGTGCGGCCGAACAACTCGGCGTCCAGGGCGGTGGCCGGGGCGATGTGCCACCAGCGCATCGGCACCGGCCGCCCGGTCATGGCATGACGCGCTTGCGCCCCGCGGGCGCCACCGCATCAGGACGGCGCAGGTACAGCGGCTGCACCGGCAGGGCCGGCACCCGCACGTCCCCGGCGCCCGCCCGGGCGGCGAGCTCGGCGATCGCGGACGCCGAAACGTATTGCGGCGCAGCCTCTTGCACCGGCCCGAGGGAATCGGCGTAGAGCTCGGCGCCGAGACCGAAGACCGGCCGCCCGGCCCGGGGCAGGTCGGCCGCACGACCCACTTCGGGCCCTTGGAGCCGGATCACCGCGTCGCCGTCCGGCCGGTAACCGGCCCAGTAGACCTCTCGGCGGCGGGCGTCGGTGGCGACCAGGAACCCGGTCCCGGCATCGGTGTGGCACGACCGAACCGCTTGCAGGGCAAGGGCATCCAGCGAACAGATGCCGATCACCGGCACTCCGGTGACCAGGGCCAGGGTGTTCACCGTGGCCAGGCCGACGCGCAGACCGGTGAACGGCCCCGGTCCGACCCCGACCGCGAGCGCGGTCAGTTCGGCGACCGTGCAACCGGCCTCGGCGAGAACCCGTTCGATCAGTGGGGCGAGCCGCTCGGCCTGCGCGTTCCGGCTCACCTCGGTGACCTCGGCCGACGCCGATGCGTCCGGCGAACCCGGATGCACCGCGACGGTCACCGCGTCGGAGGAGGTGTCCAGGGCGA
>DAIOVT010000520.1:0-2951 GCA_036758885.1 Kineosporiaceae bacterium | reverse complement strand
AGCAACTGGGGGTGGACGTCGCCCAGATCGCGAACTCGCTGATCTTCGCGGTGGACGACGCCACGCTGGGCAGCCGTCCGCTGCTGGTGCTCACCTCCGGCGGGCACCGGGTCGACACGAAGAAGGTGGCGGCCGCGATCGGGGTGCCGGCACTGAACCGCGCGGACGCCGAATTCGTCAGGCGGACGACGGGTTTCGTGATCGGCGGGGTCGCTCCCGTGGGCCACCTGACCCCGGTGCAGACCCTGGTCGACGAGGCGCTGGCCGAGCACCCCGAAGTGTGGGCGGCAGCCGGCCATGCCCGCACCGTGTTCCGCACCAGCTTCGCCGAACTGGTGGCGATCACCGGCGGCACCCCGATGCAGGTCGGTCAGTAACAGCGCCGAGCCCCGCCCGGCGACGTCCCGGCCCGGTTCAGTGGCTCCCGGGCTCGTGATGCGCGAAGGCCCCGGCCAGATCGGTGAAGGCCACCTCGAGCAGGCCGCCGAGATCGGCGTCGTCGTCCCGTAGCCAGAACTCGTGCGCCGTCATGCTCGCCGCCAGAGCCGTGCTGCCGATCAACCGGGGCAGGAACTCCTCGACCCCGGCACCGAGGCGGCCGGCCACGAAGACCGCGATCACCTGGCGCCAGTCCCGGTAACGAAGCGCCGAATGCGCCTGCAGCGCAGGCACTCCCAGGATCAGCCCGATCCGCTCCCGCTGCCGGGCGAAGGCCTGCGACTCGGCGACGCTGACCGCCCGCACCGCACGGGAGAGCGCCTCCATCATCGGCACGCCGTCCCCGTCGGCCAGCCGCTGCCGCAGCGAGCCGAGGTGCGCCTCGAAGTCGCCCCAGACCAGATCGTTCTTCGAGGGGAAGTACCGGAAGAAGGTGCGCCGGGAGATGCCCGCGGCGACGGCGATGTCGTCGACGGTGGTCTCCTCGAAACCTCTGGCCGTGAACAGCTCGAGACCGATCTCGGCGAGTTCCGACGACGTGGTCACCGGTGGGCGCCCGGTGCGCCCCGAGGACACTGACGCTGCCGACACGACAGCACCTCCTTCCCACCCGGACGGCCAGGTGCACCTTTCTTTCGACACCCGGTGCAGTTAATCTTTCACACACAGCGTGCCCTGGATCACAGGGCCGGTGCCAGGCCTCAGCTCACCTTCACACTCCGAACCCCGGCGGTGCCGCGGCGGATCGACCGAAGTCGAGACCTGCTGACACCCGGTAGTGGTCCAGCGGCACGGACAACACCAGCGCAGGAGGGACCGAGCAATGGGGCGGGTCGAAGGAAAGGTCGCATTCATCACCGGTGCCGCGCGGGGCCAGGGCCGGGCTCACGCCGTCCGCCTCGCCGAGGAGGGCGCCGACATCATCGCGGTCGACATCCACGAGGACTACGGCTCGGTGCCCTACCCGATGGCCACCGACGCCGACATGGCCGAGACGGTGAAGGCCGTCGAGGCGCTCGACCGGCGCATCGTCGCCTCGGTGGCCGACGTCCGGGACGCCGCCGCGCTGAGCGCCGCGGTCGCCGACGGCGTCGCCCAGCTGGGCCGGCTCGACATCGTCAGCGCCAACGCCGGCATCTGCACGGTGCAGGCCTGGGACGAGGTCACCCCGCAGGTCTGGACCGACACCATCGACACCAACCTGACCGGGGTCTGGAACACCTGCACGGCAACGATTCCGCATCTGATCACCTCGGGCGGCGGCTCGATCGTGATCACCAGTTCCACGGCCGGTATCAAGGGGCTGCCGTTCCTGGCCCCGTACGTGGCGGCGAAGCACGCCATCGTCGGTCTGTCCAAGTCGCTGGCGAACGAACTCTCCGGACACTCGATCCGGGTGAACACGGTGCACCCGACCGGTGTCGTCACCCCGATGGCCGACGGCCTCGGCGGGCTCGGCGCCCTGATCGAGCGGGATCCGCAGCTCGGACCGATCTTCATGAACAGTCTGCCGATCGAGTCGGTCGATGCCCGCGACATCAGCAACGCCGTACTCTTCCTCGTCTCCGACGAGGGCCGCTACGTCACCGGTCTCGAGTTCGCGGTCGCGGCGGGCAACACCATTCGCTGACAACGGATCTCAGCTCGACCCATCCAGCTCGATGACGAGTCAGGAGAAGCATCATGGGAGCACTCGACGGAAAGATCGCCTTCATCACCGGCGCCGCCCGCGGTCAGGGCCGCAGCCACGCGATCCGGCTCGCCCAGGAGGGCGCCGACATCATCGCGATCGACCTGTGTGAACAGATGGACACCGTCGCCTACGAGATGGCCACCCCGGGCGATCTCGAGGAGACCGTGAAACAGGCCGAGCCCCTCGACCGGCGGATCGTCGCGACCCCGGCCGACGTCCGCGACCGTGCGGGCATGCAGGCCGCGTTCGACGCCGGCGTGGCCGAGCTCGGCGGCTGCGACATCGTGCTGGCCAACGCCGGCATCGCACCGATCGCGGTCGGCGGTTACAACGCCAAGGAGTGGTACGACGTGCTCGACGTCAACCTCTCCGGCGTCTGGAACACGGTGGAGGTCAGCAAGCAGGCCCTGATCGATCGCGGCGGTGGCGCGATCGTGCTGACCAGCTCCACGGCGGGTCTGAAGGGCATGGCAGGAGAGATGCCGGGCGGTATCGGCTACACCGCGGCCAAGCACGGCGTGGTCGGCCTGATGCGCACCTACGCCACCGCCCTGGCGCCGCACATGATCCGGGTGAACTCGGTGCACCCGACCGGCGTGAACACCCCGATGATCGTCAATCCCGTTCTGCAGGAATGGCTTTCCAGCCAGGAGATGAACTTCTCACTGATGAACGCGATGCCGGTCGGCATGGTCGAGGCCGTGGACATCAGCAATGCGATCCTGTTCCTGGTCAGCGACGCCGGCCGGTACGTCAGCGGAGTGACCCTGCCGGTCGACGCCGGCTTCCTGGCGGGCATGGCATGGCCCGCCTACGACGG
>DAIOVT010000519.1:0-2953 GCA_036758885.1 Kineosporiaceae bacterium | reverse complement strand
GCCGCGGTGGCCCTGCGCCGTCCGGGAGTGGAGCGAGTGCTGGTCGGCGGGCTCGGGCTCGGCCACACCGCCGCGGCCGTGCTGGCCGACCCCCGGGTCACCCGGCTGACCGTTGTCGAGCTGGAATCGGTTCTGGTGCAATGGTTTCGGGACGGGACCGTGCCGTACGGGCCGTCGCTGCTCGCCGATCCCCGGCTCGAGATCGTGGTGGACGACGTGGCCCACGTACTGGCCACGGCGAAGCCTCGCAGCGTGGACGTCGTACTGCTGGACGTCGACAACGGCCCGGATCATCTGGTGCACGACGCCAATGCGGCCCTGTACCGAGAACCGTTCCTGCGCCAGGTGTTCGACCGGCTCAGGGCCGGTGGCGTGCTGGTCTTCTGGTCGAGCACACCGGCCGAGGCCCTCGCCGGCGAACTGCGCGAGGTGTTCCCGAAGGTGAGTGTGAAAGCCGTGCCGGTGGACCTGCAGGGCCGGGCCGAGACCTACTGGTTGCTGCTGGCCGAAAGAACGGACGTTCCGGACCGATGATCACCTGGGGTACCCCGGCAGCGCGCTGGCTGCTCACTGCCACAGTTCTGGGATCCGGCCTGGCTCAACTGGACGCAACGGTGGTGAACGTCGCCCTGTCCAGGATCGGTACCGACCTGGACGCCGGGTTCGACGGTCTGCAATGGATCCTGAATGGGTACACACTCCCCTTGGCCGGCCTGATTCTGCTCGGCGGCTCCCTGGGGGACCGGTTCGGTAGGCGTCGGGTGTTCATGATCGGGGTGGCCTGGTTCGCCGTCGCCTCCCTGTTCTGCGGCCTCGCCCAGGACATACCGCAACTGGTGCTGGCCCGGGCGCTGCAGGGCGTCGGCGGTGCGTTGCTGACACCCGGTTCGCTGGCGTTGATCTCCGCGTCCTTCGATGCGGAGGATCGCGGTCGGGCGATCGGGGCCTGGGCGGGGCTGAGCGGTGTGGCCTCGGCGATCGGGCCGTTCCTCGGCGGTTGGCTGCTGCAGATCGCGTCCTGGCGCGCGGTGTTCCTGATCAATCTCCCGGTGGCTGCGCTGGTGTTGTGGGTGAGCGCCCGGCACGTGCCGGAGTCGAGTGACCCGTTGGCGGCGCCACGGCTGGACTGGGCCGGGACGGCGCTCGCGGTGCTCGGCCTGACCGCGACGACCTACGCGCTGATCCAGGCCGGCGAGGGGCTCTCACCGGCGGTGTTCGGCCTCGGCCTGGCCGGGATCGCGGCGCTGGTGGGATTCGTTCTGCTGGAACGTGTCTCGGACCATCCGCTGGTGCCGTTGGAGATGTTCCGGTCGATGCCGTTCACCGTGGCGAACCTGTTCACCTTTGTCGTCTACGGATCGATGGGCGCGGTGTTCTTCCTCCTCGTTCTGGATCTGCAGGAGGTCGCCGGGTTCGGCCCGGTGGCGGCCGGCGCCGCGCTGCTGCCGATCACCGTGCTGATGCTGTTGTTCTCGGCCCGGGTCGGTTCGCTGGCCGACCGGATCGGTCCGCGTTGGCCGATGGCGGTCGGTGCCCTGCTGGCGGCCGGTGGCCTGCTGCTCATGCTCCGGATCGGGCCGGACGCGAGCTATCTCGCCGATGTGTTGCCCGGTGCCGTGGTGTTCGGCCTCGGACTGACCGCCCTGGTGGCACCGTTGACGGCGACCGTGCTCTCCGCGGCGCCGACCCGTCATGCCGGCGTCGCCTCGGGCGTGAACAATGCGGTTGCCCGGGCGGGGGGCCTGTTCGCCGTCGCCGCGCTGCCGGCGCTGGCCGGGCTGTCGTCGGCGGACTATCGCTCGGCCCCGGCGCTGGACGCGGGGTTCAGGACGGTGCTGCTGATCTGCGCCGCGCTGATGGTCCTCGGAGCCCTCGCCGCCGCGGTGGGACTACGCGGGCAACGCACCCGACGCTGACGTAGATCAGCGGTGGGTGTCGTGGGCGGCGTTGCCGGTGACCTGGTCGAGTTCGGCGTCCAGATCCTGCGCGTACTGCGCGCCGGCGCGCAACTGCACGACGTCCTCGTCCTCGGCGACCTGCCGCTCGATCTCGTCGACCCTCGCATCCGGGTCGGGGCCGCGTGAACCGAGGTCGATCATGTCGGGGTCGGTGTCCTGCTCCGGGTCGCCGCCGTGTTCCGCGCCGGTGCCGTGTTCCGGGCCGGTGACGTGCTCGATGTCCTGCTCGATCTCGTCGACGGCCGACTCCGGCGCCGGGTCCAGGTCGATCTCCCGGGTGTCCAGCGGGACGGCGAGAGGCGGAGCGTCAGCATCAGGCCCGGTGCCGGCATCCGTGGTGACGTCGGGGACGTCGACGTCGTCCGCCGGGTCGCTCTTCAGGTCTCGCGCCGTGAGCAGACCCGCTGCGCCGAGGGCGATCGGTCCGGAGTCGTAGTCGGCCAAACGCGTTCGTAGCCGGGAGAGTTCGCCGTCGACGGCCTCGTAGTCCTCGACCTGCGCGGTCAGCATCGCGATCTTGCGCCGCAGCCGCTCGCCCTCCTCCTCGGCCTCCGTGGCGGCCTGGCGAGCCTGCAGCAGTTTGGGGTCGTTCTCGGCGATCCCCCGGCCGACGCCGCGGCGGAGCAGCAGCCAGGCCAGCACGCCGCCCAGCAGCGCGGCGACGAGCAGCCACACCCAGATCTTGCTCAGGAAGAACAACACCTTCGATCAGCTCCCAATGAAGTTCTGGACGTCGAGTTCGATGCCCCGGTTCGCGGTGCGTCCGGCATCGGTCGAGTTGTCGGCGACCGGTCGTGCCGATCCATAGCCCACTGCGGTGAGTCGTTGCGCGGGAACGCCTTTGGTGATCAGATAGGCCCGCACCGAATCCGCCCGGGCCTGGCTCAGCGTGCGGTTGGCGACCGCGTCACCCTGGTTGTCGGTGTGCCCGCCGACCTCGACCTGCAGCTTCGGGTTGGCCATCATCACGGCAGCCGCCCGGTCGAGCAGAGCCT
>DAIOVT010000518.1:0-2971 GCA_036758885.1 Kineosporiaceae bacterium | reverse complement strand
GGGCGATCAGGGACGGCGCAGCTCGTCGATCCGGCCGAGCAGCAGGCGGCGCTCGGCGGGCCCGGGCGCCAGCTCGGCGGCCCGCTCGAAGGCCTCGCGGGCGGCGTCGACCTCGCCGGCTCGCTCCAGCAGATCGCCCCGGCTGGCGTGCAACAGGTGGTAGTTCGCCAGCTCCGATCCGCCGCCGCGCGATCCGTCGCCCGGGGCGGCGTCCATGAGTTCGGCCAGGGCCTCGAGCCCGGCCCGCGGCCCCTCGGCCTGGCCGACCGCCACGGCCCGGTTGAGCCGCACCACCGACGAGCCGGTGGTCGCGGCCAGCAGGTCGTAGGCGGCCACGATCGTCGTCCAATCGGTCTGCTCGTAGCTGGGGGCGAGGGCGTGCAGCCCGGCGATCCATGCCTGCAGCTGGTAGCTGCCCAGTCTTCGGCGACCCAGCGCGGCGGTCAGCACCGCGCTGCCCTCGGCGATCATCGGACGGTCCCACAGCGAACGATCCTGGTGCTGCAGCAGCACCAGTTCGCCGTCGTCGTCCACCCGGCCCGCGAACCTCGCCCGCTGGAAGAGCATCAGGGCCAGCAGGCCGCCGACCTCGGGTGAATCGGGCAGCAGTTCGGTCAGCGTGCGGGCCAGCCGGATCGCCTCGTCGGCGAGGTCGACCCGTAGGGGCTGTTCCCCGCGGGCGAGATAGCCCTCGTTGAAGATCAGATAGATCACGGTGAGGACGACGTCCACCCGCTCGTCGAGCTGTGCCGGGATCGTCAGAGGCATTGCGGCGGAACGGATCTTCTGCTTCGCACGCAGAATCCGCTGGGAGGCGGTGCTCTCGGGGATCAGGTACGCAGCCGCGATCTGCGCCGTGGTCAGGCCACCGACCAGGCGCAGGGTCAGCGCGGTCTGGGCGTCGCGATTGAGTGCGGGGTGGCAGCACAGCAGCACCAGCCGCAGTCGTTCGTCGTGGACCACTGTGTCTCCCTCCTCGATCAGGCCCCGACGATCGGCCGGCACCGCCTGCTCGACCAGATCGGCTGCGGCGGCGCGGGTTCGGCGTTGCGCCGAGGTCTCGGCGCGCAACCGGTCGAGGGCACGCCGGCGGGCGACCGTGAGCAGCCAGGCCGCCACGTTGTCCGGCACCCCGTTGCGCGGCCAGTCGGTGATCGCGGCGGTCAGTGCCTCCTGCACGCAGTCGTCGGCCAGATCGAGGTCGGCGAACCGGTGCGCGAGCAGCGCGACCACCCGGGGGGCCTCGGTGCGGGCCGCCCGGGTGATCGCCGCGTCGACGGTCTCGATATGCGTGCCCCGATCAGCTCAGGGCAGCGAGAGGGTCATGTCCGCGACCGGGCGCACCTCGATCGGCCTGGGCATCGGGATCTGCCGGGCCAGCTTGATCGCCTCGTCGAGGTCGGCTGCCTCGATCAGGTAGAAGCCGCCGATCTGCTCCTTGGTCTCGACGAACGGGCCGTCGGTGATCGATCCCGAGGCGTTGTCGACCAGCGTGGTCATCGCCGAGGGCAGCAGCGCCGAGCCGGCCACCAGGTGTCCGCCGTCGATCAGCATCTGGTTGTACGCAGCCCACGGCGCCATCATCGCCTCGAACTCCGGGGTGCCGGGCTCCAGCGCGGGCGGTGCCTGAGACTCGTCGCCGTGGATCACGAGCATGTAGTGCATGGCTTCTCCTTCGAGGTCGCGGTCGGGGCCGACCAGCCGTGGCCCGTGGCCCGACCGATGTCGCCGTCCTGTCGATGGTGGGCCGTTCCCCGCCATCCGTAGCCATGACGCGCTGCAGCGCCGGATCCGACAGTCGGAGCCCGACAATTCTCGTGGTCCTCCGGAGCAGCCGCGCCGCGCGGGTGTTCCACCCTGGGTGGCCTGACCCCAACCGCCGTGATCATGCAGAATTGCACGCCCCGTGCGGCGACCGCGTGGGCATGGCGACCCCCCAACCCCGCCGTGATCATGCAGAACTGCTTGGGGCGTTCGTCGCCGCGCCGCCCCGTGCAGTTCTGCATGATCACGCTGGGTTGGGGCTTGGTGCAGGCCCGAGCAGGGGCGCGGCCTTCGTGCAGTTCTGCATGATCACGCTGGGGTTGGGGGTCGCCCTACGCGCGGGTGGGGCTCGGCGGCGTGCAGTTCTGCATGATCACGGTCTGCATGATCACGGGGAGTCAGGTGCCGCAGTAGGTGCGGTAGCAGGCGGTGACCTCGGCGGGGGCGGGTTCGGCGAAGTGCCCCAGGCCGGGGCGCTCGGTGAACGGGTCGGCGAGCACCTCGAGAAGGTCGTCGAACGGTTTCAGGTCTCCGTCGATCGCGGCGGCAAGGGCGTTCTCGACCAGGTGATTGCGCGGGATGTAGACCGGGTTGACGGCCTGCATCCGGGCCAGTCGTTCGGCGCGCTCGGCCTGGGCCTCCGTGTCGCTCGCCACGGCACTACCCCCGGACGCATCGCGCCACCGGCCCAGCCACAGGTCCAGCGCCGAGGTGGGGCCGTCGGGGTGTGTCGAGGAGGCGGCGAACAGCGTGTGCAGGCCCTTGGCGTCGTCGTCCGGAACGGCGTCGGTGAGCCGGCGGAAGGCCGAGGTGAAATCGACCCGATGGGCGTGCAGCAACTCCAGGAAGTCGGTGATCAGCGCCGGATCCACCTGTGCCAGACCGAGTTTGGCGGCCATCAGCGGTCCGTACGCGGCGTCGTACTGGCTCACGAAAGCGGTGACGATCTCGGTGAGCAGGGTGACGGCGGCATCGACACCGAGCGGCTCGCCCGTCTCCGACGGCTGCTCGGCGACCAGCGGGACCAGCGATTCGGCGAACCGGGTGAGATTCCACTGTGCGATGCCGGGCTGGTTGCCGAAGGCATAGCGCCCGGAATGGTCGATCGAGGAGAACACCGCCTTCGGGTCGTAGGCCTCGACGAAAGCACAAGGGCCGTAGTCGATGGTCTCGCCCGAGATCGTCATGTTGTCGGTGTTCATCACGC
>DAIOVT010000517.1:0-2987 GCA_036758885.1 Kineosporiaceae bacterium | reverse complement strand
GCCGCCGAGTTCGACGACGACACCGCTGAGGTCGGACACCCGGCGCAGCACCTCGAGCACCGCCGGATCGTTCATCAGCGGTGCGGCCAGGTTGACCGCGAGGAACTGCTCGGCGCCGAGTCCGCTGCGCGCGCGCAGCGCGTTCTGCAGCGAGGCGGCCTCCAGCTGACCGGCCAGACCGCTGCGTGCGGCGGCGGCGAACCAGGGCTGCGGCGAGCGGGCCGGCCAGTCGGCGACCCGGGTCAGTGCCTCGTAACCGGCCAGATCCCCGCTGCGCAGGTCGATCACCGGCTGATAGACGCAGCGCAGCGCCTCGGGACGGCGCAGCAGCCGCGCCACGTCCTCCTCGCTGGACCGGTCGGCACCCTGGCCGCCGGGAACCGGGTCGGTGCTCCCGCCGCTGATCGAGGTGCCGGACGCGGACACCGTGGTCAGGGGGGTGTCGGGCCCGGAGCCTGAGGCGGTGTCCGATCCGGTGGAGGACGAAGGGGGAAGCATTGGTCCATTCAAGACCATCCGTTCGTCCCCGTCTCGTCGACCGTGACACGCGCCCTGACGGCGAGTATTCGGACAATCACTTGAGGTAGTCTTTCATCGGGTATCAGGGCAGAAAATTGATCAAGCCGCTGGACCGTTACTAAATGGATCATTCACCCCCGCGGGAGTACTCCTCAGGGGCTCCACGGGGTCGGAGGCTTGACCGGTGCCGCGTACGCGACGGGGGTTGCTGCGACGAGTGTTGCGCAGCCCGGGTTCACCCGAGGTCGACCGGTCGGCGGTTGCCGCCGACCCGGCCGAGGCGTTCAGCGCCGACGCCACAGCGGCGTTGGAGGCGTGCAGTGACGGCGTGCTCGGCCTGGACCGCGACGGGGTGATCCGCCTGGCCAACGGCGTTTCGGAGACGATCTTCGGGTCCTCCCCGGGAGGGCTGCTCGGGCTGAGCGCCGATCGGGTGCTGCCCGGTCTGGCCCTGGCCATCGACGAGATCACCGCCCGCCGGCGCCAGGGGCAGCGCCGCCCGGGCCCGTCCGCCCCGGGGCTGGAGTCTTCCGGGCTGACCCGTACCGGCCGCTCGTTCCCGGTCGCGCTGTGGGTCTCGCCGACGATCCAGGAGCGGAGCACGCTCACCCTGTTCGTGACCGTCCGTGATCTTCAATCGGCCAGGGCGCGGCTCGCTGCGCACCAGGCGTTACGCGAGGACGTGCTGCTGCTGCGGGAGACGATGGACGCCGTCGGCCGCGCCGTCCGGGACCGGGCGATCTGGGTGCTCGACGAGCACGGGCACATCCTGCAGTCGAACCGCGCCGCCGAGAAACTGCTCGGTTACACCGGCGAGGAGATGGCCGGACGGCACTGTTCGATGCTCTCCGACCCCCAGGACCTCGCCGAGGTGGCGACGCAGCTGGGCACCCCCGACGGGGTCGACCCGCTGCTCGAGATCACCCGGTCCGGGCTGCCCAACGAACAGGACTGGGTGCTGATCGGGCGCGGCGGGCCACGGCACTCGGTGCGGCTGAACATCGTCGCGATCGGGCCGCGGCAGCAGGCCCAGGGATACGTGTGGGTGGCCACCACCGGCGGCGAGGCCGAGCCCGGTCAGTTGCTCGGCGGGGCGGGCCGGCTGCTCTTCGACCTGGACGACGCCGAGACCCGCACCCTGCGCTGGCAGGTGGGCGGCTCGGTCGCCGGACGGCGCCGCCCGTAGGCGTCAGTGACGCGGACGCATCAGCGCGTCCCAGATCTTCAGCGGCACCTCGCCCGGCTCGTCCTCGATCAGCGCGTGCTCGCCGGCGGCGCTCTTGGCCACGGCATCGCGGACACCCTGTTCGACGGCGCCGATGTCGATCAGCCCGCCCTCGTGCGTTCCGCCCCCGTGACCGGCCTGACCCGGGTCACCCGCCGGGCCGAACCAGTCGCCCGAACTCGGGCCGGCCGGCAACGGGATCGCCCCGGTGACGCCGGCGGCCTGTTCCTGGCGTGCGGCCCGCATCGCCTGCTGGCGTTCCATCGAGGCCTGCTGGGTGGCCCGGCGCTCGGCGGCCGCACGCTCGGCGGCCGCGCGGGCCTGCTGCGAGGGTGAGGCCTGCGGTGCGCCGGGTTCGGCGGGGACGCCGGCCTCCTCGGTGCCGGCCGAACCGATCACCTTGGTCAGGGTGGCCAGGGCCTGGTCGTGCAGCAAGGACAGCGCCGGTTCGGAAAGGGTCAGTGCGAGAACGTCTTTCGGCGCCCCGGCGTACCGCGCGGCAGCATGCGCGCCGGCCACCGAGAGCGAGGCGGCGACCCGGCCCGCCGTGATCAGGGCGACCCACCAGTCGTGGTCGTGCGGACGGCGGGCGATCGTGCTGACTCCCTCGAGCAGCGCGTCGACCTGGGCCAGCGCGCCGCTGCGCACCGGGCCGAGCCAGGGCGCCAGCAGACCGACCAGGGCACCGGCGCAGGCCGCCCGGTGCAGTGCCGGACCGAGCCGGGCGTCCTCCGCGCCGGCGTCCACCCTGGTCGCGCTCGGCACCACGGCCGGCTGCTCGCCGATCTCGTCGGCGTCGGAACCGTCCGCCGCCAGCCGGCGCAGGTCGCACAGCACCGCCCAGGTGCGGTCCAGCAGGGTGTTGGCGACGTCGGCGTCGGCGTCGGCACCCGGGGCGGGCGGGCCCTGCAGGTCCTGGCGCAGCGACACCGCGCGGGCCAGAGCCTGCGCGTCGAGCGGCCGGATGCGTTCGCCGTCCTGCTCGGCGTAGACCGCGCCCTGCATGAGAACCGCAGCGGCAGAACGGAGTTGGAGCCGGTCGACGTCCAGCACCGGCAGGGTGTCAGCGGCGTCCCGCCACAGCTCGGCGAGTTCCCGGGCCAGCACCGGCAGCGCGCCCAACAGGTCCAGGCCCTCGGATCGGGTGTTGGTCAGCGAACGGCTGGCGACCAGGACGACACCTTGTCCGCGCAGCCGTTCGGCCAGATCGGGTGGCACCGCGCGGCGCGCATCGGCGGCGTCG
>DAIOVT010000516.1:0-2988 GCA_036758885.1 Kineosporiaceae bacterium | reverse complement strand
CCCCTCCAGGGTGGCCCGCCAGGGCCATGCACCGTTCATGCAGAACTGCACACCCACCCCGTGGTGATCATGCAGAACTGCACACCCACCCCGTGGTGATCATGCAGAACTGCACGTCAGGGGTGCAGTTCGGCATGATCACGGTCAGCTGGTGGCGCTGACCCCGGACGCGGTGGCGCTGACGGTCAGGCCGTCCTTCTCGGCGGTGATCCGTTGCACGGTCAATCCGTAGGGGAGCTTCGGGATCGGCAGGGCGCTGTTGAACAGCTGGGTCGCGGCCTGGCTCTGAACGGCGTCCCCGGCGCCGCTCGCGCTCAGGGTGAGCCGGCCGCCGTCCACACCGACCTTCACCGGCACCGACAAGCTGACCGGTGCGCCCATGACCGTCGCGGTCGCCTTGACCAGCATGGCGCCGTCCGGGCCCTGGGCGGCGCTCAGATCCTGCAGCTGCACGAACTGGTTCGCCGTGCCGGTTTGCGCCCTGGCCTTCAGCGCCGCGGCCAGGCTCGCGTAGTCGACGGTGCCCTGAACCTGCGCGCGGGCGGCGGTGAATCGGGGCGTGGTGGTTCCGGCGACGATCTCCCGGATCGGTGCGTCGACGTCGGTGAGCGTGGCCCGGACGTTGTGCAGCTCGATGTCGTCCTGCTTGAGGTCGGCGGAGTGCACGGTGATCGACGACAGCTGGCCGCGCCAGGCTTGAACCAGGAACGGGAAGCCGCCGATGTCGACCCCGGGCGCCGTGGAAAGGTCTCTGGCCTGGGCGATCTCGTCGCCGATCTTCCGTTCGGCGAGCATCTTGGCGCCGAGGTCGACACCGACGAGCAGTAGACCGAGAACAACCAGGACGACGAGCAGTCGGCGCATCAGTCGCTCTCCGCCACGGTGATCCGGCGCCGCAGGATCACCTCGCCGCCGATGACCGGCGCGGTGGCGCCGTCGATCAGAACCTCGTGGGTGGGTCCGTCGAGGCGGTATCCGATGCTGGTGGCGAACCGTTCCAATCGTGCCCAGCCCGCGGCGTGGGTCAGATCGGCATCGGTGGTGTGCCACAGCTGCACGGCCCACTCGGCGGGCAGGCGCCCGGGGCGGACGCCGCCGTCCATGGGTGTGCGGGAGCGCGGAATCAGCGCGTCGGGCGGCAGCACCACCAACAACCGCCAGGAGCCTGCCGTCGGACCGACGCCTCTGCGCAGTTCGAGCGGGGCGATCCTGCCTGTGCCGGAAGGGGTTTCGAGCGCGGACTCGGCGGCGCGCAGCGTGTCCACCGCCGCCGCCCACTCGAGGCTGTCACCGACGTCGCCGGTGCCGTCGAGACACAGACACGGCAATGCCGGGACGTCGATCACCACCGGCGTTCGCGGTGGGTCGTAGAGACCGCCCAGATCCGGGTCGGCGAGGACGACGGCCGGGGCGGGTGCTGGCGGCTGCGTGGCGTTCCTGGTGGTCGTCACCTGTCCATTGTCCACCGGGCCCGGGTGATCGCGGACGGCTGGTTGGTCACGCCGCGTGGCGCCGTCCGGGCTGGTCGCGGAGTGTGTGAGTGCCCGAACTCTGTGCAGTTCTGCATGATCACGGCGGGGTGGTGGAGCTGAGCAGTGCGGGGTCGACCCCGAAGGGGAGTTCCAGGCGGTGCCGGTCGAGCAGTTCGGCGTCCCCGAGCAGTTCGGCGGTGGGCCCGGTGGCGACCACGTGGCCGGCGTCCAGGATCACCGCGTCGGGACACAGTTCGAGGGCGTAGAGCAGATCGTGGGTCACCATCAGCACGGTGACGTCGAGCGAGCGCAGCACCTCGGCCAGCTCGCGCCGGCTGGCCGGGTCGAGATTGCTGGACGGTTCGTCGAGCACCAGGATCTGCGGCTGCATCGAGAGCACCGTGGCCACCGCGGCGCGCCGGCGTTGCCCGAAGGAGAGATGGTGCGGCGGGCGGTGGGCAAGATCGGTGAGACCGACCTGGGACAGGGCCAGATCGACCCTGGCCTGCAGTTCCGGACCGCGCAGGCCCTGGTTGGCCGGGCCGAAGGCGACGTCGTCGCGCACGGTCGGCATGAACAGCTGGTCGTCGGGGTCCTGGAAGACGATGCCCACCCGGGACCGGATCTGCTGCAGGTTGCCGCGGGCCACCTCGAGCCCACCGACGTGCACCCGGCCCTTGCCGTTGTCGCGGGAGTCGGTGCCGAGAATGCCGTTGAGGTGCATGACCAGCGTCGTCTTGCCGGCGCCGTTGGGGCCGAGCAGGGCCACCCGGGCGCCGGGTTCGATGCGCAGGTCGACGCCGAACAGCGCCTGATGTCCGTCGGGGTAGGCGAAGCTCAGGTCCTCGACCAGCAATGCCGGCTCAGCCATCGCTCTCCGTCCGTCATGGTCGGCAGGTTCGTTCGCAGCCCTCGGTTCCCGTTGCCGTGGGCCTCTTGGTCCAACGAAGCGGATCAGGTCATCGTGCCAGCACCGAGATCACCGCTGCGGCAGCGGGTAGCAGCAGGGCCGCCGTCCAGTGCGACAGCGGCACCGCCGGCGCGGCCAGCGGCAACTGTCCGGTGTAGCCGCGCGACAACATCGCCAGGTGCACCCGTTCGCCGCGTTCGTAGGCGCGGATGAACAACGTTCCCAGCGAACGCGCCAGCACCGGTAGCTGCCGCAGGTCGCGAGCCTCGAAACCCCTTGCCAACCGGGCGATCCGCATGCGTTCGATCTCGTCGGCGAGTACGTCCAGGTACCGGATCATGAACGAGATGATCTGCACCAGCAGGTTCGGCAGTCGCAGCCGTTCCAGACCGATCAGCATGTCGCGCAGATCGGTGGTGGCGGCGAGCAGGATCGAGGCGACGACGCCGATGGTGGCCTTGGCCAGCACGTTCCAGGCCGAGACCAGCCCCGGTTCGCTCAGCGCCAGCCCGGCGACCTGGACCCGCGGGCCCGGGGTGAGCAGCGGCATGGCGAGGGCGAAGACCACGAACGGGGTCTCCACCAGCATGCGTCGCGCGATCGTGC
>DAIOVT010000515.1:0-2996 GCA_036758885.1 Kineosporiaceae bacterium | reverse complement strand
GTGACCGCGCTCGCCGCCTGGGCGCTGCCGCTGCTGGTGGCCCTGATGGTGGCGGTCCGCGCGGTCCGGCGCCTGCTGCCGGCACCTGCCGAGGTGCCGGAGACGATCCGCCGCGACCTGGCCAGGAGGTTCTGGCGGGAGACGCTGCCCCGGGCACTGGCGGCCACCTTCGAGATCATCGTGGTCTGGGCGGACGTCGTGCTGGTCACCGCCATCGCCGGTCCGGTGCAGGGTGGGATCTACGCTGCCGCAAGCCGTTTCGTCACCAGCGGCACCTTCGCCATGCAGGCGGTACGGATGGCCGTCGGGCCGCTGCTCGCCGCCGCGTTCGCCCGCGGCGATCTGCGTGAGGCCACCGAGGTGCACCGGTTGAGCATGCGCTGGGCGATGCTGTCGACCTGGCCGGTCTATCTGGCGATGGCCGCGTTCGCGCCGGGTGTGCTGGCCCTGCTCGGCCCCGAACACGCCCAGGCCACCACGGCCCTGACGGTGCTGGCAGTGGCGATGCTCGGCGTGGTCGCCACCGGCAACGCGAACACCGTGCTGAACATGGCCCGGCACAGCCATTGGGCAGCGGTCAACACGGGTCTGGCCACCGTGGTGATGCTGGTGGTCGATCTGCTGCTGATCCCACGGATGGGCATTCTCGGCGCAGCGATCGGCTGGTCCGCGGCGATGCTCACCGACGCCGTCCTGGGCACCCTCGAGGTGCAGTTCGGGATCGGGCTCTCCTCGATCGATCGGGGGGTGGCGCTCTCGGCCGCAGTGGCCCTGGCCGGCTTCGGTCTTCCCGCGCTGCTGATCCGCCACCTCAGCGGCGAGTTCGCTGCCGGGCTGTCGCCGATCGTCGTGCTGTTCGCCGGAACCGCCTGCGCCGGAATCGTTTACCTGGCCCTGTTGCGGACGGTGCGCCGTCCGCTCGGGCTCGCCGAGATCGCCGCGGCGCTGCGCCGCCGGCCCGGCCGGGGCGGCGCCGGCCACCGATCAGGCACCACAGAACCGCAAGGATCCGAAGGAGAGGCATGAACCCGCTGGAGAAGACGCTCAAGGGCCTGGTTCCCGAGCAGGCCAAGAACACCGCCAAGGGCGCCATCCGCCGCTACGGCGCGCTGACCGCGAACTGGCGGCCGTTGCCCGACTTCCTGATCCTGGGCACCAAGCGCGGCGGGTCGACGTCCGCCTGGCGTTATCTGATCCAGCACCCGCAGGTGATGCCGATGGTCACCCGCTGGGAGCACCTGAAGAGTCCGCACTACTTCTACTGGCACTACGACAAGGGCCAGGAGTGGTACCGCGGCCACTTCCCGAGCGTCGCCGCACGCACCGCCGCCGAGCGGCGGATCGGCAAACACGTGATCACCGGTGAGTCCAGCCCCTACTACCTGTTCGACCCGCGGGTGCCGTACCGCGTCGCCCACGATCTGCCCGATTCCCGGTTCATCGTGCTACTTCGCGATCCGGTCAAGCGGGCCTACTCTCACTACTGGGAGCGGGTCGACAACGGAGTCGAGCCGCTTCCTTTCGAGCAGGCCCTCGCCGCGGAACCCGAACGCGTGGACGGCGAATGGGAGCGCATGCTCGCCGATCCCTACTACTACTCGCGCCGCCACGACTGGTACACCTACCGCGAACGTGGCGTCTACGCCCCGCAGCTACGGCGCTGGTTCGAGGCGGTCGGCCGGGACCGGGTGCTGGTGCTGGTCAGCGAGGACATGTACGCCGACGAGCAGGCCGTGATGGGCAGGATGGCCGACTTCCTCGGCATCGACCAGGTGCCGGTACCCGACACCACCCAGCACAACTACCGGCCCTCGGAGCCGATGGCCCCGGACGTACAGGCCGAACTGCGCGAGTACTACCGAGCGCACAACGCCGAGCTCGCCGAACTGCTCGGCCGCGAACTCCCCTGGCCCTGAGCACCCCTCCCCGTGATCATGCAGAACTGCATACCGCCCAGGCGTGATCATGCAGAAGTGTTCGAGCGTGCCGGCCCTCGAACACTTCTGCATGATCACGAACTGGTGGGTGGCCTACCCCGAGCGCGGGTATCGCCGATGGGCATTTGCGGCCGTGCACTTCTGCATGATCACGCGGGTTCTGAGCGAACACTTCTGCATGATCACGCTGGTGGGTGGCCCGGGTCAGGGCACCCTGCTGACCAGATCGCGGTGAAAGCCCTTGTACCGGGTGCCCTGGTAGTCGAGCGTGCCGTGATCCCCCTCGGCCAACTGACCGAAAGCCCGGCCGCCCATCGGCAGTTCGACGCGATGTCCCCCGAGCATTTCGAACGTCACCCAATACCTGCCTGAGTTCTCGGTGGCTCGTGACCGCTTGGCGACCACCATCGCCCGTTCGGACATCGCGGGTGAGGCGGCATTGCGAATACCGCGGACGAGGGCACTGACGATGCTCCAGCAGATCGTGGCGAGGAATCCGATCATCAGCACCTGGAACATGGTCGACGAGACCTCGGAACCGAAATCACCCATGAGAGCCCTCCGAACGAATCAATGCGCAGCAAGCCCGGCGATCAGTGCGAGAAGCTGCTCACCAGTGCTGAAACCCGTTGTACTCGTGGCCTTTGTAGCAGAGCACGCCACGGTCGCCCTCGGCCAACTGGGCCGATTCCTTGGCGTCGAGATCAAACTCGAACCGGTGCCCACCGGGCACCTCGAACGTCGCCCAGTAGCAGTACCGGTTCTCGCCGTTACCCTCTGACCGCATCGCGACGACCATGGCTCGCACGAACTCGGGCGGGTGAGGGTTGACGGGCGTCCGGTGCGAGGCATACACCAGCCATGCGACAAGGCCGCTGAAGAGCAGCATCGGCATTGCCATGAGAAGGCAGATCGCCATCAGGGCAAACTCGGACACGAGAACTTGCCACAGCTCACCAGACATGCGGTCCCCCCCGACTCGCACGTTGTTGCGGCCCCCCGCCGCTGGCTGGAGTGTGCCACACGGAAACGCGCGACGGTATGCCCCGCCGCACGCCG
>DAIOVT010000514.1:0-3001 GCA_036758885.1 Kineosporiaceae bacterium | reverse complement strand
GAGGTGCGCGACCCGAGATGGCACCGCGCCCGGTTCGAGTTCTCGCCGTTCGCCGACCCGCGCAGCGAGCTGACCAAGCGGCTGCAGCGGCGGGTCGACGACCTGCGCCCGCTGATCGAGGCGTTCGACGGGCCGTTGTTCGCCTCCACCCCCGACCTGCTCGACCACCTGCCGGAGCGGGCCCGCTGGCTGCCGGTGGTGGTCGACACCACCGTCTTCGACGCCGCCGGCTGCCGAGAACCGCTGCAGGACAGGCCCGATGCCCGCCCGCCGCTCGTCGTCCATGCGCCGTCCAACCCGGCGCTCAAAGGCACCGAGGCGGTGATCGAACAGCTCACCCCGTTGCACGACTCCGGGCTGATCGAGCTGCGCATGGTCACCGGTATGCCCCCGGCGCAGGCCGCCGAACTGATCCGCTCGGCCGACATCGTGGTCGACCAGCTGGTGCTCGGCCTGTACGGGGTGCTGGCCTGCGAGGCGATGGCCGCCGGACGCATCGTGGTCGGTTACCTGGGCGAGTCGCTGCGGGCCAGGGTGCCCGCCGAGATCCCGATCGCCGAGGCCGATCCGCGTACAGTGGGCGAGGTGGTCGCGGCTCTGGTGAGCGACCCGCTGGGCGAGCGCTCCGGCCTACGCGCCGCCGATCTCGCCGCCGCCGGGCCGGGATTCGTCGCCGAGTTCCACGACGGACGGCGCTCCGCCGCCGTGCTGGCCGACTTTCTGCAGATCCGATCAGGGGAGAAGGACTCGTGAGCCGCCGTCCACACGTGCTGCTGCTGGGCATGCAGTTTCCGCCGGCACGGGGGAGCGGGGTGTACCGGATCCGTAGCTGGGCCAACCACTTCGCCCGTCGCGGCTGCGACGTCACCGTGCTCGCCGCCGACCGGGAGTACTGGTACGAGCGCTCCGGGACGGTCGACGAGGAACTCGAGCGCACCGTCGATCCCGACCTGAAGGTGGTGTACGTCAAGGTGCCGCGCGAGCACCTGCGCGCCGACATCAGGTCGATGTCGTGGGCACACGCCAACTTCCCGCGGGCCTGGATCAGGAGCCACCAGAAGGTCAGCGAGATGATCTTCCCCGAGGTCTACGCGAGCATCATTCCGCAGTTCGTCGCGCGCGGCGCCGCGGTGCACGCCCGGCATCGGGTCGACGTCGTCTTCGCCACCGGCAACCCCTACGCCCAGTACGGCGCCGCCTATCAGCTCGGCCGGCTGCTGCGCCGTCCGTACGTGGTCGACTACCACGACCCCTGGACGATGAACCCGCTCACCGAGGCCGACGCCTTCGCCCACGACGCGCCGCAGTTCGCCTGGGAGCGGCGGATCATCGAGAACGCCGCGCTGACCATCACCGTCAACGAACCGTTGGGCGAGTGGTACCGCGAGCGCTACCCGAAGGTCGCCGACCGGGTCAGGATCGTCGAGAACGGTCTCGCCGAGGAGGTCGTGCAGGACGTCACCTGGTCGCCCAAGCCGGACGGCGACCCACTGCGCTTCGGATATGTCGGCACGGTGCGTGCCGACCTGCCGATCGAGGAGTACCTGGACGGCTGGGCGCTGGCCCGCAAGGAACCCGAGATGGCCGGGGCCACCATGGATTTCTACGGTTACCTGGGCTTCTTCACCCAGAACGAGGCGGGAATTCGGGCCCGGCTGGAATCGGGTGTCGAAGGTGTCGCTTATCACGGTCCGGTACCGCAGACCGAACTCGGACGCATCTACTCCAAACACGATGCGCTGGCAATGCTGTTGCCCTCCTCGAAGTACATGACCGCGGGCAAGGCCTACGACTACATGGCCGCCGGGCGGCCGGTGCTCGGTATTCACGAGCCGCGAAATCACACCACCGAAGTGTTCGCCGACTATCCGTTGTTCTTCCCGGTCACCACGGTGGACGCCGCCGGGGTGCGCGAGGCGATCCTGGCCGCGGGCCGGGCGATCCGCGGTGAGACCCACGAACAATTCGACGCCGCCCGGGCACTGGCCTTCGAGCACACCTGGGACAAACAGATGGACCCGGTCGGGGCCGAGGTGGAGGCGCTGGCACATGGCTGAGCACACGTCCGAACTGGCTCCCGGACCAGCGGCGGAATCAGCGGCCGAGCCGGCGATCGCCCGGTCGGCCGGGCAGCTGCCCGGCCGACCCCGGGTGGTCGCCGTGGCGATCACCAAGGCCCGCCGCGCGCACGTGCTGCGCGAGCTGACCCGGGTGGTCGCCGCCGGTGGCTCGGCGCTGCTGATCACCGCGGACGGCGCGATCCCGGACGACCTGCCGGACGGCGTGGAGGCGATCGACCTGGTCGCCGACGAGCGCCGGGTCGGGCTGCACCGGGTTCTCACCCGTTCCCCGGCCCGGGTGCTGCGCCGCGCGCTGGGCCGCCCGGCCGGCGGACCGGCCCCGTTGTGGAAGGCGTGGAGCGGTTTCCGCGGCTACCGGGCGGTGCGGCCATGGGTGCTCTGGCGGGCCCTGCGCCGGCACCTGGACGCCGTCGACCCCAGCCGGGTCGACCACGTCGTCATCGTCGCGGTGGAGTGCTGGCCGATCACCTGGCAGTTGTGCCGGCTGGCACCTGCCGCCAGCTATGCCTGGGACGTGCCCGACGAGGTCTTCGAACGCCTCTCCCGGCCGGTTCCGGCGAAGCCGCTTCCCTGACCGCCGACCCTGCCCCAGTGTTAAAGCTCGGTGAAGGGCGTGACTGGCATCACGACGTCTCATTGCGGTCCCCGATGACAGCATTAGCAACCCAGGGTAATCAAGCATTTACAGGCGACAGCAGCGGCCTGACCTGCAAAGAATAACGCAGTGGAAATGCTCGAACACGACTCGTAAGCGAATTGCTGACACTCTTTCCTGTATTCGGCTTCGGTCGCCGGACTGCTTTTGAGGCTAACCCCCGATAGCTGTCGATCAAGGGTTGTTCAAACCCCTCTGCAACACCGAAGAACGCCGGTTACCGGTGGTAGCGTCGATGACGGCTGAAGACGCAGCACAGTCGCCC
>DAIOVT010000513.1:0-3031 GCA_036758885.1 Kineosporiaceae bacterium | reverse complement strand
GATGTCCAGCCGCTCGCGCTCGTAGCCGACCGCCCGCTCGTAGGTGCTCGGACCGAGGTCGGCGACCACCGGTGCGAACTTCGCGATCTCGGCGTCGACGTCCAGGGTGCCCGCACGGGTCTGCAGGAACCAGCGGGTGGCCCGGTCCATCAACCGCCGATAGGCCAGGTAGAGCGCTGTCTGCGCCGCGGTGGGCACCTGGTTGTCGAGCGTCTCGACACCACTGACGAAACCGCGCAGCTGGAAGATCTCGCGGCAGGCCGTGTAGGCGCGGGCCACCTGCGGCACCGTGGCACCGGTCTCCTCCTGGGCCCGGTAGGAGAAGGTGATGCCGCACCGGTTCACCATCTCGTTCACCAGCACGCTGGTGATCAGTTCACGCCGCAGCGGGTGCTGACTCAGCCGCTCGCCGTAGCGCTCACGAAGCTGGTGCGGGAAGTACCCGGCCAGCGTCGAGGCGAACCAGGGCTCGTCCGGCAGGTCGGAGTCGAGGATCTCGTGGGTCAGCGCGATCTTGGCGTAGGCCACCAGCACCGAGAACTCCGGTGAGGTGAGCCCCCGGTTCTCCGCCTCGCGGCGCGCCAGTTCGGCGTCGTCCGGCAGGTCTTCCAGTGCCCGGTCGAGACCGTACTTGTTCTCCAGTTCGTGCATGAAGCGCTGGTGCACGCTGAGCATCGAGTGCGACTGCGAGCGGGCGTTGCCGAGCAGCACGTTCTGCTCGTAGTTGTCCCGCAGCACCAGCTCGGAGACCTCGTCGGTCATGTCCACGAGAAGTTCGTTGCGCTGCTTCTCGGTGAGGTCGCCGTCGGCGACGATCCGGTCGAGCAGGATCTTGATGTTCACCTCGTGGTCGGAGCAGTCCACACCCGCCGAGTTGTCGATGGCGTCGGTGTTGATCCGCACCCCGGCGACGGCCGCCTCGACCCGGCCCAGCTGGGTGAACCCGAGGTTGCCGCCCTCGCCGACGACCTTGACCCGCAGGTCCATGCCGTTGACCCGGATGATGTCGTTGGCCTTGTCGCCGACCTCGGCGTTGCTCTGCGTCGAGGCCTTGACATAGGTGCCGATACCGCCGTTCCAGAGCAGGTCGGTCGGCGCCTTGAGGATGGCGTTGATCAGCTCGGCCGGGGTCATCGGCGCCGTGCCCTCGGGGAGTCCGAGCCGGGCGGCGACCTGCGGGGTGATCTCGATCGACTTGGCCGAGCGGGGGTGGATGCCACCGCCCTCGGAGATCAGCGAGGCGTCGTAGTCGGCCCAGCTGGAACGGGGCAGTGCGAACAACCGGGCACGTTCGGCGAACGAGGTCGCGGCGTCGGGGTCGGGGTCGAGGAAGACGTGCCGGTGGTCGAAGGCGGCGACCAGCCGGATGTGCTCGGAGAGCAGCATGCCGTTGCCGAACACATCACCGCTCATGTCACCGACGCCGACGGCGGTGAAGTCCTCGGTCTGGGTGTCCACCCCGATCTCGCGGAAGTGCCGCTTCACGCTCTCCCAGGCACCCTTGGCGGTGATGCCCATCGCCTTGTGGTCGTAGCCGACCGAACCACCCGAGGCGAAGGCGTCACCCAGCCAGAACCCGTAGTCGCCGGCCAGCGCGTTCGCGATGTCCGAGAAGGTCGCGGTGCCCTTGTCGGCGGCCACCACCAGATAGGTGTCGTCGCCGTCGTGCCGGACCACCTCGGGCGGTGGCACGACGGTGCGCACCCGGGTGCCGTCCGGCTCGGTGGTGTTCACCAGGTTGTCGGTGATGTCGAGCAACCCGCGGATGAAGGTGCGGTAGCACTGCACCCCCGCGGCCAGCCAGGCGTCCCGGTCGACGGCGGGATCGGGCAGCCGCTTGCCGACGAACCCGCCCTTGGCGCCGGTCGGCACGATCACGGCGTTCTTCACCATCTGCGCCTTGACCAGACCGAGCACCTCGGTGCGGAAGTCCTCGGGACGGTCGCTCCAGCGCAGGCCGCCCCGGGCCACCGCCCCGAACCGCAGGTGCACGCCCTCGACGGCCGGGGAGTAGACGAAGACCTCGTGCGCCGGCCGTGGGGCGGGCAGATCGGGGATCGCCGCCGGTTCGAGCTTCAGGCTGATGTAGTCCTTCAGCTCACCGTCGGTGTCGTGCTGGTAGGCGTTGGTGCGCACCGTGGCCATGATCATCGACAGCAGCGAGCGCAGGATCCGGTCGAAGTCGAGGCTCGAGACGCCGTCCAGTTGGCGGCGCACGATCGCCGCGCGCTCGGCGCAGACCTGTTGCCGATCGGCGCCCTCCTCGCCCTCGACCGCGGCCGGGTCGAAACGCACCGCGAACAGGTCGAGCAACGACCGGGTGATCGGCACGTGGGTGAGCACGGCCCGCTCGATGTAGTCCTGGCTGAACGTGGTACCGGTCTGCCGCAGGTACTTCGCGTAGGCCCGCAGGATCGCCACCTGCCGCCAGGTGAACCCGGCCAGCAGCACCAGCCGTTCGAAGCCGTCGCTCTCGGCGCGGCCGGACCAGGCCGCCGTGAACGCCTCGTAGAACTGGGTCTTGGACTTCTCCGGGTCGATGATGTCCTGGCGGTAGCGCAGACCGAAGTCGTAGATGTAGGCCGCGCGGCCGGGCAGCTCCAGCACGTAGGGCCGTTCGTCGACGACCTCGACGCCCAGATGGTCCAGGTAGGGCAGCACCGCGGTCAGCGACAGCGGCGCCAGCCGGTACAGCTTGAGCCGCCGGGTGTCGCTGGGCGCCCCGACCGGGGCGTACAGGTTCATCGCGATCGCCGACTCGACGCTCGGGGCGCCCTGACCGTCGGGGTGAGCCTGCGCCGACGCCGCGAGCTCCTCGAGACGGCGGACGTCGGACACCGCGATCCGTGGGTCGAAGTCCTCCTTGTAGGCCTCGGGGAAGGCCTCCTCCCAGCGGCGGCGCAACCGGGCCGCCTCCCCCTCGCCGACCTCGCTGATCAGCGCGTCGTTCAGGTCCTCGTCCCAGGTGCGGATCGCCTGCAGCACACGGCGTTCCAGCTCGACCTGATCGACGTCGGAGGTCGAGAAGCTG
>DAIOVT010000512.1:0-3034 GCA_036758885.1 Kineosporiaceae bacterium | reverse complement strand
GGTCTGCCGGACGGTGTCTTCAGCGTCGTCCAGGGTGACAAGGTGGCGGTCGACCGGCTGCTCGAGCACCCGGACGTCGCCGCGGTGAGCTTCGTCGGCTCGACGCCGATCGCGAAGTACATCTACGAGACCGGCACCCGCAACGGCAAGCGGGTGCAGGCCCTCGGCGGCGCGAAGAACCACATGCTGGTGCTGCCCGACGCCGACATCGACCTGGCCGCCGACGCGGCGGTCTCGGCCGCTTACGGTGCCGCCGGTGAACGGTGCATGGCCGTATCGGTACTCGTCGCCGTGGGCGACGTCGCCGACCCGCTGGTCGCCGCGATCGCCGAGCGCCTGCCCAAGCTGAACATCGGTGACGGCACCGCACCGAACACCGACATGGGCCCGCTGATCAGCGAGCAGCACCGGGACAAGGTGGCCGGCTACATCACCGCCGGCGAGAGCGCGGGCGCGACGCTGGTCGCCGACGGCCGGCAGGGGGCCCCGGAGCAGGGCTTCTTCCTCGGCACCACACTGCTCGACAACGTCACCCCCGACATGACCGTCTACACCGAGGAGATCTTCGGCCCGGTGCTGTCCGTCGTCCGGGTGAACACCTACGAGGAGGGCATGCAACTGATCAATGCCCACGAGTTCGCCAACGGCACCGCGATCTACACCCGCGACGGCGGTGCGGCGCAGCGGTTCCAGAACGAGGTGCAGGTCGGCATGATCGGCATCAACGTGCCGATCCCGGTGCCGGTGTCGTACTACAGCTTCGGTGGCTGGAAGGCCTCGCTGTTCGGCGACAACCACATGTACGGCCCCGAGGGCGTCAACTTCTACACCCGCGGCAAGGTCGTCACCTCGCGCTGGCCCGACCCGGCGACGTCCACGGTCGACCTGGGCTTCCCGCGCAACAACTGAGCAACACCCAGCGGGTCGGTACACGCGAAACCCGTTCTGGCGCACCCGTTTCCTGTCTCAGGAACGGGTGCGCCGGCGTTTGTCACGGTGACCGGCGTGCAGTTCTGCATGATCACGGAAAAGGGGTTGCGGGCGCGGGGAGACTGGCAGCGTGAGCGAACCTGCGGTACCCGCGAGCGGTCTGGCCACCGTCGGCTGGACCGATCAGCTCGGCGCCCACTTCGCGCCGCTCGCCCGTGAGGGCGTGGTGCCCGGCAGAGTGAGTCGCGTCGACCGCGGCCGGTGCGAGGTGCTGATCGAGCGGGACGGCGACCGGGCGGACGACGACCTGGTGGTCGTGCACGCCGGCGCCGAGGCGCTGCTCGGCCTCGACCCGGTGCTCGGGCCGTGCGCGGGTGACTGGGTGGCCGTCGATCTGCACGGCCCGACCGGTCCCGCGATGACCGTGATGCTGCCGCGTAGTTCGGTGGTGGTGCGGGCCGCCGCCGGGACCCGATCGGCTGCGCAGCCGCTGGCCGCCAATGTGGACGCCGTCCTGATCGCGACGGCGCTGGCCGGCAAACCTGATCTCGGCCGCCTGGAGAGGTTCTTGACCCTGGCCTGGGAGAGCGGCGCGGCGCCGATCGTCGTGCTCACCAAGGCCGACCTGGCGGAGGACCCGGAGCATCGCGAACTGATCGAGTCGGCCGCACTCGGCGCCGACGTGTTCGAGGTCAGCGCGGTCAACGGTGTGGGTCTCGACGAACTGCGCGCCCGGTTGCCGTTCACGTCGGCGTTGCTCGGGGTCTCCGGGGCGGGCAAGTCGACCCTGGTCAACGCGCTCGCCGGCCGCGAGGTGGCTGCGGTGCAGGAGGTGCGCGGGGATCTCAAGGGACGGCACACCACGGTGACCCGCGAGCTGATCAGGATTCCCGGCGGAGTCATCATCGACACTCCCGGTCTGCGTGGCGTCGGTCTGGCCGGCGGCGACGGACTGGAGCAGACCTTCGCCGACATCGAGGAGTTGGCAGAGCAGTGCCGGTTCGCCGACTGCGGTCACGACAGCGAGCCAGGATGCGCCGTCCAGGCCGCGATCGTGGACGGTGCCCTGCCCCGGCGTCGCCTGGAGAGCTACCGAAAACTGTTGCGGGAGAACGAGTGGATGGCGGCCCGCACCGACAAGCGGCTGGCCTCCGAGCGGGACAAGCGCTGGGCCAAGATGATCCGCGCAGCCAACCCCAGCCGCCCGTGATCATGCAGAACCGCACACCCTCCCCGTGGTGATCATGCAGAAATGCTCGGGGTAGCCGGGGGTCGCGTGTGCGCGGTACCCGCCGCACCTCCCGCCGTGATCATGCAGAACTGCACGCCTGGCCTGTGCAAGCGGTTCTGCATGATCACCACAGAGCGGGGGGCGTGCAGTTCTGCATGATCACCACGGGGCTGACACTTCTGCATGATCACGCTGGGGTGGGCGGCGGGGCGGCGATAGCGTGTGGCCGGTGAGCGGAGGGTTTGGCCGGCAACTGCCGTACGTCCGGCTCGTGGTGGCCGTGGTGATCGGCTGGCTGGTGGCGATGCTGGTGCCGCTCGGCAGCGAGGCCGATCTGGTCGTGCGGGTGCTGACCGGCTTCGTGGTGGCGACGATCGCGTTCAACCTGCCGGTGCTCTGGGCGATCAGCCGATTCGACGCCGAGCAGACCAAGCGCTGGGTCAGTGACCTGTCGCCCGGACGCCGGCTGGTCGACGTGCTGGTGCTGCTGGCGGGGTTCGCGAGCCTGGCGGCGGTGGCGACGATGTTCCTGGGCGGTGGCGCGAAGAGCGACTCCGAGCGGGTGCTCGAGTCGGCGCTGGCGCTCGCCGTGATCGCGATGGCCTGGATCAGCGTGCACATGAACTACACGCTCCGCTACGCCAAGCACTACTACGCCGAGGACCCGCAGGCGATCGACTTCGGCGACGAGCCGCCGCAGCTGTCCGACTTCGCCTACCTGGCGTTCACCCTGGGCATGACCTACCAGGTCTCGGACACCGCGCTGCGGTCCTCGCAGGTGCGCAGCATGGTGCTGGCGCACACGTTGATCTCGTACGTCTTCGGCGCGGTGATCATCGCGGCGTCGATCAACCTGTTGGCCGGGCTGGCCAA
>DAIOVT010000511.1:0-3040 GCA_036758885.1 Kineosporiaceae bacterium | reverse complement strand
TGGCGCCGGAGACGACCTGGGGCGGCAGCCCACGCACCGGCCGGCCACGCGAGTCGAGCAATCCGGTCTGCCGGGCCAGCGACTCGCCTTCACGCACCACCCGAACCACGTACCGGCTGGCCCGGCGAAGACCGCCGGGGGCCAGCACGATCACGTCACTGGAATGCCCGAAGACCTCGGCGATGTCCTTGCGCAGCCGGCGAGCTGCGTGGCCGGTGTCGAGTTCCGCCTCGACGACGATCCGGCCGCTGACGATGTGCAGGCCACCGGCGAATCGAAGAGTCGCGGAGACCTCGGCCTTACGACAACAAGGCTTGGTCACGGGCAGTCGGCTGAGTTCGTCCTTCACCACTGCCGTCAACGCCATGCCCCACATCCTGCCATCGGATCGCGGGCCTCACCGGCCACTCAGTGATCCGAACCCATGAGATCCGCCATCGGCTGTTCGGGTCGGACCGGCCCTGGACACGCCGAGTGACTGACAGCAACATGCGGTGGATAGTGGACAAAGAGTTCAAACCGGATTCCATGGCCGGAACCATGATCACCGCGCCTCGGGGAACGTGACACCAGGTGGTTCACCAGCGGCCGGTGAAGACGTCCCGATAGGCCGCGGCCAGGCGCAGGCTGTCGTGCCGCGCGGTGCCGTCATGCAGCGCCAGAGGCCTCAGCACGAGACGTCCGCCCATGCCCCCGGCGACCTTGGCCAGCGCGGCCGGGTCCTCGACCGCCGACGGGTCGGCGAGCACCACGTCGACCCGCATCCCGGGCGCGTGATCGGCGAACACCTGCAGTTGAGCCTCGGCGCTGAAGCCCTCGGTCTCGTCGGCCGGGGCCAGGTTCATGGTGATGCAGCGCCGGGCCGGGGCCTGGGCCAGTGCCGCGCCGAGTGCCGGGACCATCAGGTGCGGCAGCACGCTGGTGAACCACGAGCCCGGTCCGAGCACCACCCAGTCGCAGGACTCGATCGCACGCAGCGCCTCGGTGCACGGTGGAGGGTCCGGCGGCAGCAGTCTGATCCCGGTGATCTCGCCCGGGGTGGTGGCCACTGCGACCTGACCCCGGACGGCGCGTTCCGCCCCCGGGTCGTGCGGGTCCAGGCCGCGCACCCGGGCCTCGATGTCGAGCGGCACGGAGGCCATCGGCAGTACCCGGCCCCGAGCGCCGAGCAGCCGGGCCACCCAGTCCAGACCGGCCACCGGGTCGCCCAACTGTTCCCAGAGCGCCACGATCAGCAGGTTGCCCAGCGAGTGCTTGTTCAGTTCGCCGTCGCTGACGAATCGGTGCTGCAGCACGTCGCGCCACTGCCGGCCCCATTCGCCGTCCTCACACAGGGCGGCCAACGCCATGCGCAGGTCACCGGGCGGCAGCACCCCGAACTCGTGCCGCAGCCGACCCGACGAACCACCGTCATCGGCGACGGTCACCACGGCGGTGAGGTGTTCGGTGAGCAGCCGTAGGGCGCTGAGCGAGGCGGCCAGCCCGTGACCGCCGCCGAGCGCGACCACCGACATCTGGGTGGCCGTTCGCGCGGTCATCTCACTCCCGCCCGACGTCCCGGTGCACCGTCGAGGCCTGCAGGCCCGCTTCGGTGAGGGCGGCGGCCAACGCCTCGCTCATCGCGACCGAGCGGTGCTTGCCGCCGGTGCAGCCGATCGCCACGGTCGCGTAGCGCTTGTGCTCGCGTTCGTAGCCGGCCAGCACCACGCGCAGCGTCCTCAGGTAGTCGGCGAGGAACTCCCCGGCGCTCGGCTGGCCCAGCACGTAGTCGCTCACCTCGGCGCTCAGCCCGGTGTGCGGGCGCAGTTCGGGCACCCAGTACGGGTTGGGCAGGAACCGCACGTCGGCCACGTGGTCGGCGTCCAGCGGGATGCCGTACTTGAACCCGAACGACATCACCGTGACCCGCAGCTCGGGGTCGGCGTCGCCGGAGAACACCTGGTTGATCTTCGCCGAGAGCTGATGAACGTTCAGGTTGGAACTGTCCACGATCACGTCGGCCATGGAGCGCAGTTCGGCCAGGCGCAGGCGTTCCTTCTGGATCGCGTCGAGCAACCGGCCGTGCCCCTGCAGCGGGTGCGGACGGCGGACCGACTCGAACCGGCGCACCAGGTCCGCGTCGGAGGCGTCCAGGTACAGCAACCGGTAGGTCTGGCCGCGTTCCTTGATCGCAGCCAGGGCGGCGTCCAGCTGGTCGAAGAACCGACGGCCGCGGACGTCGACGGCCACCGCGAGGTGGCCGATGTCGACCACGGGGTCGGCGTCCGCGTCGGCCCCGGGGTCGAGTTGCGTAGCACGCGCCAGATCGACGAGTGACGGCAGCAGCGAGGGCGGCAGGTTGTCGACGACGTACCAGCCGAGGTCCTCCAGTGCCTTGATGGTGGTGGACCGTCCGGCACCGGACATCCCGGTGATCATCAACAGCTCAGTCAAGGAGCTCTCCTGTTGCGGCATCGAAGGCCTGCTCCCCCGGGACGTCATGTGCATCGGTGCGCGTGACCACCGTGGCGCCGGTGCCGGCGACGTCCGTCGTGTCGTCCGCCCGGGAGCCCCGCGGTGACAGCGCAGCCACCACCGATGCTGCCAGGGCCGGGCCGATTCCCGGCACTTCGGCGATCGTCCGCGCGTCGGCCTCGCGCAGCCGCTTCACCGAGCCGAACGCCTTGAGCAGCGAGCGTTTCCGGGCTGGTCCCAGACCTGGCACGTCGTCCAGCAGGCTGACCGTCATCGCCTTGCTGCGGCGCTGCCGGTGGTGGGTGATCGCGAACCGGTGCGCCTCGTCGCGCACCCGCTGCAACAGATACAGGCCCTGGCTGGCCCGGGGCAGCACCACCGGGAACTCCTGGCCGGGCAGCCAGACCTCCTCGAGCCGTTTGGCCAGACCGCACAGTTGCACGTCGTCCACGCCCAGTTCGGCCATCGCCCGGGCCGCGGCCGCGACCTGGGGCGGGCCACCGTCGACCACGACCAGGTTCGGCGGATAGGCGAACTTGCCGCGTCCGGTGGTCAGCGGCTCGGCAGAGGAACCCAGGTCGTCGTG
>DAIOVT010000510.1:0-3045 GCA_036758885.1 Kineosporiaceae bacterium | reverse complement strand
CCGGCACGACGCGCTGGTGCTGGTCGACCAGTCGGGTTCTCTCGGCATGCTCGGCGGCAGCGGCGGGGGAGCCGCCGAGCATTTCGGCCTGTCCCCGGCCGCCGCGGACCTGTGGACCGGATCGCTGGTGTCCGCGCTGGCCGGTCAGGGCGGCTACCTGGCCGGCAGCCAGGCCCTGGTACTGGCCGCGCGCAGGTCCGCACCCGGTCTCGAGCCGGGGACGGCGGGCATCGCCCCGGCGTCGGCGGCCGCCGCGCTCGCGGCGATCGAGGTCGTGCGGGCCGAGCCGGAACGGCCGGCGCGGCTACGGGTCAACGCCGAGCGGTTCGGTGAACTGGCGGCCGAGCTGGTCGCGGTGACCCTGCCGAACGCCGGGGTCACCGGCACACCGGGGTCACCGATCCTCGCGCTGCGTCTGGGTGGTTCCCGGCGCACCCTCGCGGTGGCCGCGCACCTGGCCGCCCGCGGCGTGCTCGCCTGCCCGGTGCTGCCGCCACAGGCCGCCGGGGGTGCGGCGTGGCTGCGGTTCGCGCTGAGCAGCGAGCACACCCCGGACCAGCTGCGGCACGCCGCGACAGCGTTGCGCGAGGTGCTCAGCTGACCTGCCAGGTGTCGTTGCCGGCCAGCAGGGCGGCGAGGGCGTCGTCGCCGGCGGGGCCGCCGGCGGTCTCGACCGCGTGCTGCACCTGGTCGCGGACCAGGTCGTCGTAAACGCCTCGCTGCACCGAACGGAAGACCCCCATCGGAACGTGGGTCATCGTCGGGTCGTCCAGCCGGGATATCGCGAACGGCAGCGACGGATCGTCGGCGTGCGCGTCGTGCACCAGCACGGCATCCGCGCCTGCCTCGGCCACCTCGCGGACGACCAGGCGGCCCGCGCCGTCACGGACGACGCCCAGCCGTCCGGCGCCGTCGCCGCCGTCCTCTGCCGCCCACTCGGGGCCGAACCGGATCGGCTCACCGTGCTCCAGCTTGATCAGCCGGGCCTGCGCCTCGGTGCGGTCCTTGAGCACCTCGAAGGCGCCGTCGTGGAAGATCGGGCAGTTCTGGTAGATCTCCACCAGTGCCGCACCCCGGTGCGAGACCGCCTGTCGCAGAACGGAAGTCAGGTGCTTGCGGTCGGAGTCCATGGTGCGCGCGACGAAGGTGGCCTCGGCGCCCAGGGCCAGTGAGACCGGGTTGAACGGGGTGTCCACCGAACCCATCGGCGTCGATTTGGTGACCAGCCCCGGCAGCGAGGTGGGGGAGTACTGGCCCTTGGTCAGACCGTAGATGCGGTTGTTGAACAACAGGATGGTCAGGTTCACGTTGCGGCGCAGCGCGTGGATCAGGTGGTTGCCGCCGATCGACAGCGCGTCGCCGTCACCGGTGATCACCCAGACCGACAGGTCCGGCCGGGTGACCGCCAGCCCGGTCGCGATCGCCGGGGCGCGGCCGTGGATCGAGTGCACGCCGTAGCTGTCCAGGTAGTACGGGAACCGCGAGGAGCAGCCGATCCCCGAGATGCACACCAGGTTCTCCCGGTCGATGTTCAGCTCGGGCAGAAACCCTTGCACCGCAGCGAGAATCGCGTAGTCGCCGCAGCCCGGGCACCAGCGCACCTCGGCGTCGGAGGTGAAGTCCTTCTTGGTCAGGGCGGTGGCGCCGGCGTCACGGCGGGGCACGCCGTCCAGGCCGGAACGCCGCTCGGGCAGGCCCAGTTCGACGGAGGCGGAAACGGTGCTCGGCGTGCTCATCGGGCGTTCTCCTGAGCGAGCTTGGTGATGGCGTCGGCGATCTCGGCGGAGGTGAACGGCAACCCGCGCACCCGGTTGTAGCCGGTGGCGTCGACCAGGTACCTGGCCCGCAGCAGCAGCGCGAGCTGGCCGAGGTTCATCTCCGGCACCAGCACCCGGCGGTAGCGCCGCAGCACCTCACCGGTGTTGGCGGGCAACGGGTTCAGGTGCCGCAGATGGGCGGTGGCCACCGGGATGCCGGCCTCGCGCACCCGGGCCGCGGCCGAGGTGATCGGGCCGTAGGTCGAGCCCCAGCCGATCACCAGGATGTCGGCGCCGTCCCCGTTCCCACCATCCTGATCGGCGCCCGGGTCATCGACGGTCAGCGGCGGTACCTCGATGCCGTCGATCTTGGCCTGGCGCAGCCGCACCATACGGTCGTGGTTCTCCGGGTCGTAGGAGATCTCACCGGTGCCGTCGGCCTTCTCGATGCCGCCGATCCGGTGTGCCAGACCCTTGGTGCCGGGGATCGCCCAAGGCCGGGCCAGGGTGACCGGGTCACGGTCGTAGGGCCGGAACGGCAGTGGTTCGCCGTCCTCACCGGTCTCGGCCTTCGCGAACTCGACCTCGACCCGGGGCAGGTCCTCGACCGAGGGGATCTGCCACGGCTCTGAGCCGTTGGCCAGGTAGCCGTCGGAGAGCAGCAGTACCGGGGTGCGGTAGGTGACCGCGATCCGGACGGCGTCCATCGCGGCGTCGAAGCAGTCGGCGGGCGAGCGTGGCGCGATCACCGGCACCGGGGCCTCGCCGTTGCGGCCGAACATGGCCTGCAGCAGGTCGGCCTGTTCGGTCTTGGTGGGCAGACCGGTCGACGGCCCGCCGCGCTGCACGTCGACCACGACCAGCGGCAGTTCCAGGGAGACCGCCAGACCGATGGTCTCGGACTTGAGCGCCAGGCCCGGACCGGAGGTGGTGGTCAGCCCGATCGCCCCGCCGTAGGCGGCGCCGAGCGCTGACCCGATGGCGGCGATCTCGTCCTCGGCCTGCAGGGTGGTGACGTTGAACCGCTTGAGCCGGGAGAGCGTGTGCAGGATGTCCGAGGCCGGCGTGATCGGGTACGAGCCGAGCACCAGCGGCAGCCCGCTGCGCTGGGCGGCGGCGACCAGCCCGAACGAGAGTGCGACGTTGCCGGTGATGTTGCGGTAGGTGCCGCGCGGCGCGGGCGCCGGCGCCACCTCGTAGGTGACGTCGAAGACCTCGGTGGTCTCGCCGTAGGCCCAGCCCGCCCGGAAGGCGGTCAGGTTAGCCTCGAGCAGTGCGGACCGGCCGC
>DAIOVT010000509.1:0-3064 GCA_036758885.1 Kineosporiaceae bacterium | reverse complement strand
CGGTGGGCGCCTCCATAGCAAAAAAGACCAGCACCTGGAACAGATGGGTGACCACCATGTCGCGGTAGGCGCCGGTCGACTCGTAGAACGAGGCGCGCTGTTCCAGGCCGAGCGACTCGGGGACGTCGATCTGCACGTGGTCGATGTGGTTGCGGTGCCAGATCGGTTCGAACAACCCGTTCGCGAACCGGAACGCGAGGATGTTCTGCGCCGCCTCCTTGCCCAGGAAGTGGTCGATCCGGAAGATCTGCTCCTCGAGGAAGACCTCGTGCAGTTTGCGGTTCAGCTCGACCGAGCTGATCAGATCGACGCCGAACGGCTTCTCCATGATGATCCGGCTGCCCTTGACCAGCCCGGCCTCGTCGATCGTCCGGACGGCGGTCAGCGCCGAGCTCGGCGGCACGCTCAGGTAGTGCAACCGGGTGCGGGCCGCGTCGCCGAAATCGGTCTCGGCCTCGTCGACCACATCGCGCAACAGCTGCGGGCCACCGCCCGCCGGGGCCCACCAGAGCCGCTGCTCGAAGGCCTCCCAGGCGCCGTCCTCGAGTTTGAAGGCGCCGAACTCCTTGACCGAGTCGGCGGCGAAGTTCTGGAACGTCTCGCGGGTGAAGTCGCCCAGTGACGTACCGACCACCTGGATGTCGGGCAGCATGCCGGTCTGGAAGAGGTGCAGCAGACCGGGGATCAGCTTGCGCCGCGACAGGTCACCCGTCGCTCCGAAGAGCACGATGGTGGTGGGCGGGTTGGCAGAGGAGGTGGCCACATGCTCACTCTGCCGCCTGTCAGGCCCGATGAGAAGTGCTGACCTGTTGTGCCGTGTCGTCCCCGTTTCGCCCCGGGTTTCGCCCCGGTGACGAGGGTGTCATCGACGGGTGAAGTGCAGGTGGCGGGGTGTTCGGCCGTCCACGAGCCGTCCCTGAGCCGTCCCTGAACCGTTCATGGGCGGGGTCCAGGAGTCGTCCGGCGGCACCCTCCAAGGATCGTCTTCCGGCGGGCGCTCGTTCAGCTCTGCGCACCGGTCAGGGCCGATGCACAATGACGTCGGCCAACCACGGAGGGGAATCAGCATGTATCAGGTCAGCGATCAGAGCGGACGGCGCTTCGTCGTCACCGGGGCCAACATCGGGCTCGGCAAGGAGGCCGTGAAGCGACTGGCCGGGGCCGGGGCCGAGGTGATCATGGCTGTGCGTACACCGGCCAAGGGCGAGGCGACGCGCGCCGACATCCTGCGTGAGTACCCCGACGCCCGTCTCGAGGTGCGCCGGGTCGACCTCGCCGACCTGGCCGTGGTCGCCGAGTTCGCGCAGGGACTGATCGCCGAGGACCGCCCGGTGCACACCTTGATCAACAACGCCGGGGTGATGGCGGTGCCGAAACGGCTGGAGACCGCCGACGGTTTCGAGTTGCAGTGGGGCAGCAACTTCCTCGGCCCGTTCGCCCTGACCATGCACCTGCTGCCGTTGCTGCTGCAGGCGCCGTCGCCGCGGGTGGTCACCATGTCGAGCGCCGCGGCGAACTTCGGGACGATCAATTTCCGTGACCTCGACTCCCGCGGCAGGTACATCTCGATGCGCGCGTACGCGGCGTCCAAGCTGGGCAACCTGCTGATGGGACGGCGCCTCGCCGACGTCGCCCGGGAGCGGAACTGGTCGTTGATCAGCACCGTCGCCCACCCCGGGCTCACACACACCAATCTGACGACCGCCGGGCCGAGCCTGGGCGGTGGCAGCCCGATGCAGGCGTTGTTCGACAAGGTGCCGATGCCCGCGCAGGAGGTGCAGACCGGTGCCGAGCCGATGCTCTTCGGCGCCACCGACCCGGCCGTCGTGAACGGGGCGTTCTACGGGCCGTCCGGCCGGTTCGGCATGGTCGGCCCGACCACCAAGGTCTCGATCCCGCACTCGGCGAAGGGTGCGACGCTGGCCCGTTCGCTGTGGGCGGTCGCCGAGGACCTGACCGGTACGTCGCTGCCGGAACGGTCCCCGGTGACGTCCGCCTGAGCCCGGCCGGCGGCCCGGTCGCGAGAGCCTGCCGCGGGCGCCGGGCGACTACGCGCGATGCACCGATGAACACCGCGCGTTGCCTGCGACAACGGGGCCGACAGCAGGGCATCCCGACGGTTAATGTGGGTCGTCCGCCCACCCGATTCCGGGCGGAACCCGCGCTGATCCATCGATGAAGGACATTGACGTGCCGACAGGCAAGGTGAAGTGGTACGACGCCGAGAAGGGTTTCGGCTTCCTCGCGGACGACGACGGCGGCGAGGTCTTCGTGCATGCCTCCGCCCTGCCCGCGGGGGCCGAGGCGCTCAAGCCGGGCGCCCGCGTGGAATTCGGTGTCGCACAGGGCAAACGGGGTCTTCAGGCGCTGTCGGTGCGACTGCTCGAGCCGCTTCCGTCGGTCGCCCGGGCGACCCGGAAACCTGCCGAGGACATGACGGTCATCGTCGAGGACGTGATCAAACTCCTGGACGGCATCTCCAACGGCCTGCGCCGCGGCCGCTACCCCGACCGGGCCGCGGCCCGCAAGGTGGCCACCGTGCTACGCGCGGTCGCCGACGACCTCGAAGGCTGAAGCGTCCGAAGAGTTCGACCCGACCGCCCGGTTGTCTGGACCGGGCGGTCGGTCGTTTGTCCCCGCCCGTCAGTCCGTGCAGTTCTGCATGATCACGCTGGGGTGGGGCGTGCACTTCTGCATGATCACGGGGTGGTGCGGGGGAGGGCTCGCAGGCTGCGCAGGGTGGTGACCGCGGCGACGGCGAGGAGCACGGCGGCGACACCCATGCCCCACGGACCGGAGAGCGGCAGTGCGAGACCCAGGCCGCCGCCGAGCACCCAGGCCAACTGCAGCACGGTCTCCGAGCGGGCGAACGCGGAGGTGCGGACGGCGTCGGGCACGTCGTCCTGGATCAGCGCGTCCAGGCATACCTTGGCCAGCGACTGACCGAGCCCGGCGGCCAGGGCCACCGCGACGATCGAGGCCATGCCGTACTGGATCGCCGTCCAGGTGGCCACCGCGGTGATCGCGACCAGCAGCACGCTGACCACGAGTACCGGCCGCAGCC
>DAIOVT010000508.1:0-3068 GCA_036758885.1 Kineosporiaceae bacterium | reverse complement strand
GACCAGCCCTGGTCCGACGCACGAGTGATCGCCTACGGCTCCTCCTACGCCGCCCACTGCGCCCTGGAACTGGCCCAGGCACACGTCGAACCGGCGGGTGTCGAACTGGTGGGAGTGATCGCCGCCGTACCGGCGCTCTCCCTGGCCCACACCATTCGCGAGCCCTCGGGCGTGCCCCGCCTGCTGGCCCATGCCTCCTGGTGGCCGCAACACGGTGAGCGACGCACCCCCGGGGCACCGGTGCTCGACCTCGCCGGCGCACTCGACCCGCAACTGCTTCGCCACCAGCCGATCAGTTCGCTGCCCCGCAGACTGGGTGTCGATCTGCGACATTGGCAGGCAGCCTGGGACCAGCCGCGGCCACCGTCGCCGACCGGCTCACCGAGCAGCCCTCCGCTCCTGGTGATCGCCGGACGTCACGACGTCTACGCCGAAGCGGCGCTCGACCTCTGGCGACAATGGCGGGGACGCTCCGCACATCTGGTGCTCGGCCCCTGGCACCACGACCTCGATCTCACCCGGCGCGCCGAACACTCTCGCCGGGCGCAGGTCTCCTCCCGGGCCGGCGACTTCGTTCGGGACTGGGTCGCCGCCACCCTGCACGAGAGCCCCGGAACGAGACAGGCCGAGGGCGGTGGCTCGCCCGGCGTCCCTTCGTCACGATGGGCCGCGGCGATCGACGGGGACAACTGCTGGCGGGTGGGAACCGTTGGCCCGGAAGAACTCTGGAGACCCGACCTGATCCGAGAAACGGATTCGCGATTCACCGCCGATCCCGACGACCCTCACCCGGCGCTGTTGGGACCGGTCGACGCGAACGAGGTTCTCGATCGCCATGACGCCTGCACCTGGGCGACACCTCGTCGGCGCCGTCCGCTGACCTTGATCGGCACACCCACCGTGCGTCTGCAGGGCCTCCAGGGAGATCCGGGCGGGGTGCCGCTGGACTGGTGCGTACGACTGCTGATCCAGACCGCGGACGGCGCGGCGTACCAGCTCGGCCATGCCGCCGTGCGCACCCGCGGCTCTTCGGCCGTGCTTCGGTTGCCCCCGCTCGCCGATCGGGTCTCCCTCGGTGACCGGCTGCTGGTTCAGGTCAGCGGCCATCTGTTCCCGGTGCATCCGCGCGATCCGCAGAACGGGCACGACCCACTGACCGCGACGACAACCCGATCGTGCACCAGAACGGTCGGCCAGGTGTCACTGGAGTGCCCGCAGGTCCGCAGCGGGACGACGACCGCCACCGACAGGACCGTGACAGGAGACTGGCTGTGAATCCCGCCCCCACCCGACCACTCACCGGTCCGTCGGCGACGACACCTCCTGGACGCCTCGAGCTCGAGCATCTGATCGACCCCCTGGTCGGCGTGATCCGCGAGGTGGTGGATCTGGACCGGTACCCCGAGTTGCCCGGGCGTTTTCACTGCTGCATCGCCTCGGTGGCCGACACCCGCCAGTACGCCGTCTGGTTGGCCGACCGGATCGCCGCCGGTACCGCGTTCGGCGATCGGCGCCCGGCTTGGCTCGCGGCCGTCGGCGAGGCGGTGGAACGATACTGCGGCAACAACATCCCGCCTGATCTGCCGATCCGTACCGTCGCCGAGGTGGCCGACGGCGACGACTCCGCACTGCTGCCCGATGATCTGCCCAGCTTCAGCCGGGTGCAGTTCGAGCGGCCCGGCTTTCCCTACCGGCCGGCCCTGCCGGACACGTCATTGCGCTGGGTGCGCGGTATCGACTCGGAGGGAACGGCATGCCTCGTCCCGGGATCGTGGGTCTACCTGAACTGGCACCAGGGCGTGCGCCGCTCGGACCCTCGCACCAACCACCTTCATTACGCGGGGATCGCCGCGGGGCAGGGCGTCGACGACGCCAGGGACCGGGCCCTGGCCGAATGCGTGGAACGCGACAGCGTGGTCGCCTGGTGGACCCTCGGTCTGCCGGCTCGCCCGGCTCGTACCGACTCGCTGCCCGGCTTCGCCGAGCAGTGGGGCGGCTGCCCGCTCGAGGTGCGGTTGGTCGCGCTGCCTTGCGACTTCGGCCTGCCGGTGCTGGGAGCCTTGATCTGGGATCGGCGGAACCGCTTTCCTGCAGCGGGTTTCGCCGCCGCCGAGACTCCGGAGCGGGCCTCCTGGAAGGCGATCCAGGAGGCCCTGCAGGTGTGGGTCGCCAGCCGTGGGCTGCTCTCGGTCGACGGCGCCAGCCTGCGTGCGGTGCAGGCCGGCATCTTCTCCCGCAACGCCTACCTGCCCTTCCGCGCCGACCGGCGCTACCTCGACGACGCCGGTGAGGACTTCGCCGCGATCCGCGACCTGGCGGCGCAGACCCAGCTGTGGCTGGACGAACGCCTCCATCCGATGCTCGGGCGCTTCTGCGGCACCGGCAGGCCGGTCGACGTGCGGTCGCTGCCTACCGGTGACCTCAGCACGACGCGGGAACTGTTGCGCAAGAAGGGGCATCGTGAGGTGTACCTCGACCTGACCACGTCGGACGTCGCCGAGACCGGGCTCGCGGTGGCACGGGTGCTGGTCTCCGGACTGCTGGTGAACAGCCCGGCCGCCTACCCCTATCTCGGCACACCCCGGCTCAGCCGGCTCGCCCGGCGGTACCGACGTCCGGAACCGAGCCCGGCCACCGTCACCCTGGCACCGCCGCCGCACAACTGACCCGCCCTACGACACGAGGCCCCCATGTTCCATCGCCGGCTCCTGCAACTGCTCACCGAGGTGCGCGGTCCGATCCTGCTCTGCGCCCTCGCGGGTCTGGCCGTCAGCGCGCTGTACGTTTCCCAGGCCTTGCTGCCGGCCGGTGCGCTGACCGCCCTGGCCGGGCGAGACCTCGACCGGCTGATGACGCTGCTGGCGTGGCTGGCCGCCGTGGTGACCGGGCGGGCCCTGCTGCTGTGGGGCAGGTCGTTACTGGTGACCTGGTGCGGAGGCATCGTGCGCATCCGGCTGCGGGACCGGTTGCTGGGCCGGCTGATCGACCTCGGGCCCGGATTCCTCGCCGAGTCGCGGGTGGGCACCCTGCGCGGCGTTCTGGTCGAGGCCGTCGATTCCCTCGATCCG
>DAIOVT010000507.1:0-3073 GCA_036758885.1 Kineosporiaceae bacterium | reverse complement strand
CGGCGTCCCGGGGGTTGCGTGTCATGGTGCTCGACCAGTTCGCCACGCTCTGGCCGAACTGGACCGCCGCCGCCCGCCGGGTGGGTCCGGGAGTGACCGTCACCCTGCCGGTGCTCGACCGCGACGGGGTGCTGGCCGGCGCCGGCTGGCTGGCCGGAGCCGCCGGCGCGGAGCGGTTCCTGCAGGGCCTGCCGCTCGCGGACGCCGAACGCGCGGGCCGTACCGGAATGCTGCGACTCTCCGCCCCCGAGGAGGTCGCCACCCTCTTCTCCGCCGCCGATCTGGCCGGGGCCACCGGTTTCGACCCGCTCGCCGCGGAGGGCGGAACGATGGCCGAACTGACCGCCCGATCGGACGCGGCGGTGCTGCTCGCAGTCGAGGCACCGGTCCAGCTGAACCGGGCCGAGACACCGGCCGTCCCTACGCTCGAAGCGTCCATGATCGCCCGGCAGATCGCCGAGGAGGCCTGGGCGAGAACAGATTTCGAGCCGGGTCCGGTGCGCCGCCGGCACGGCGACATCGAACTCGCCGACGGCCTGCGGGTGCCGGCGCTGCGTTGGTCGATCGCCACCGCGGCGCCCGCCGGCACCGCGGCGTTGCGCTGGGGCGACCATCATTTCGCCCGGTCCCTGGCCGATGCCCTGGGCAGACTGGGCCAGCACGTCGCGATCGACCACCGGGGTAGCCGGGGGCGGGCCAGCAACCGGCTGGACGACGTGCGTCTGGTACTGCGCGGTCTGCACGAGGTCCCGGCCGACCCGAACGCCCCCGATCAGATCCGGCTGCTCTGGGTGATCAGCCATCCCGACCAGGTCAACGCCGCCGAGATCGCCGGCTACGACGCCGCCTTCGCCGCGAGCCAGACCTGGGGGGTCGGGCTGCGCGACGGGCGCGGGGCCCGGGTCCGCCCGCTGATGCAGGCCACCGACACCACCCGGTTCCACCCCGGTGCGGCCAGTTCGCGGCACCCCGAGAACGTGCTGTTCATCGGCAATTCCCGCCGGGTGTACCGGCCCGCCGTCCGGGCCCTGGTCGAGGCCGGGGTCGACCTGGGCGTCTACGGGGCCATGTGGGAGGAGCACCTCGGGCCCGGTGCGGCGCACGTGCTACGCGGCACCTTCCTGCCCAACGAGGAGGTCGCCGGCATGTACGCGCGATCCGAGATCGTGCTGAACGATCATTGGGACGACATGCGGGTCAACGGTTTCGTCTCCAACCGGCTCTTCGACGCCGCCGCCTGCGGGGCCCGGGTGCTCAGCGACGACGTCGCCGGTACCGCCGAACTGTTCGGCCCCCTGGTGCGCACCTGGACCACTCCGCAGCAACTGGTCGAACTCGTCAAGGCCGGTCCGAACACCTGGCCGGACGACGTCGAGCGCCGCGCCGTCGCCGCCCGCGTGGCCGCCGAGCACTCCTTCGACGCCCGGGCGCGCACCCTGCTGGAGACCGTGATCGGCCTGCGCGGCGTGGTCACCCTCCCCCAGCCGTCGGCCCTGCGCCCCACCCCGTGATCATGCAGAACTGCACACAACCCCCAGCGTGATCATGCAGAACTGCACGCCAGGCGTGCAGTTCTGCATGATCACGATGGGGTGGGCGTGCAGTTCTGCATGATCACCCTCAGACGAGGGTGGCCTTGAGTTTGTCGAGCATGCCCTGCTCGGCCGCGCTGACCCGCTCGCCACCGATGCCGAGGAAGCCGCCTTCCTTGGCCGCCTCGGCGGCGTCCTGGGCGATGTCGAGGAGCCAGGCGCGGAACCCGGCGGCGTCCGCCGTGGCCTTGGCGCCGACCAGTTGATTGGCCTTGGTCAGCTCCTCGAGCACCGCGGCGCCGGCGTTCTGCGCCGTGGGCTTGAAGTCACCCAGCGGGTTCTGGCGCTGCTTGGCGCCCTCGGAGATGTCGGTGGCGACCGCGTCGATCAGGCCGTTGCCGGTGGGCTTCTTCGAGGCACCGACCACCGACTGCATCGCAGCCATCGACTCCTTGATGGTTCCGAGCGGACCGCTCGGGTCGGCGAGCGACGTGGCCAGCCCGGCCAGGATCGGGGCGCGCTTGACGGTCGCCCACTCCTGCTCGCTGAAATCAGCCTTACCTGCCATCGGACGCATCTCCTTCGGCTCGCCGGAGCCACGGTGACCCCGGTTCGCGCCGACGGTATCCCGCCGCGCCGCCCGGTGAACGGCAGTGCACCCAGAAAAGATCAACTCATCACATTCTCATTACTCTGAGTTCATGGTCCGAACCGTCATCGGCGCGTGTCATCACGACTGCCCGGACACCTGCGCTTGGGAGGTGACCGTCGAGGGCGAGGGCGCGAGCGCCCGGGCGGTGCGGTTGCGCGGTGCCGGCGAGCACCCCAGCGCCCGGGGCAGCCTGTGCCCCAAGGTGAATCGCTATCTCGACCGGGTCTACCACCCCGATCGCCTGCTCGAACCCCTGCGCCGCACCGGGGCCAAGGGTGAGGGCGAGTTCGAGCAGATCGGCTGGGACGAGGCGATCGCCACGATCGCCTCCCGTATCGGCGATCTGCGCAGCGCCGGTCGCGCCCAGGCGGTTCTGCCGTTCTCGTTCGCCGGCACCCAGGGCGCCGTACAGATGGGCCTGACCGCCGGACGCTTCTTCGACGTGCTCGGCTGCAGCGGCCTGCACCACGACCTCTGCGGGGTGAGCGCGACACGTGGCGCGGGCGACGTGATGGGCATCCCGTTCAGTGTCGATCCCTTCGAACTGGTGCATTCCCGCACGATCCTGCTCTGGGGAACCGACACCCTGCGCACCAACCGGCACCTCTGGCCGGCCATCGAGGAGGCCCGCCGCCACGGGGCCACCGTGGTGGCGATCGACCCGGTGCGCACGGTCACCGCCGAACGCGCCGACGCCTTCGTGCAGTTGCGCCCGGGCAGTGACATCGCCCTGGTGCTGGGCATGATCGGAGTACTGGACGACGAGAACCTGCTCGACGCCGAGTGGATCGCGACGCGCACCCGCGGGGCCGACGACCTGCTCGCCTCGGCCCGGAAGCTGCCACTCTCCGAAGCGGCTGCCGCGACCGGCCTGGACGCCGAGCAGATC
>DAIOVT010000506.1:0-3078 GCA_036758885.1 Kineosporiaceae bacterium | reverse complement strand
GCGGCCGGGGCGTAGACGGCGTCGCAGGCCGCGGCCAGGGTCGCGGTTACCTGGCTGCCGTTGCCGGTGCGGACCCGCACCGCCTCGCGGGCCACGCTGAAGACGCCCTCGACGTCCACGGCGATCCGGCGAGCGGTCACCGACTGCTCGTCGACACCGTCGGCGAGCCGGCGCACCGTCGCGACCACCTGGTCGATGGTGCCGTCCATGGTGCGGCGCACGTGCGGGGTCTGCGAGCGCCGGGCCTGGGCGTTCAGCCAGCGCTGAATGGTCGAGACCAGGCGCACCGGCAGGCGTTCGTCGACCAGGCGTGCCTCGGGCACCACGAAGACGTAGGCGTGACCCAGCCCGGCGTCGCGCAGCAGGGTGGCGAAGTGGCCGCGCACCGTGGTCGCCTCACGGTCGGTGAGCCGGTTGACCACGACCGCGATCGAGATCTTCCGTGCCGCCGCCTCGGCGAGCACCGTCCAGGACATCGCGTCGGCGTAGTCGGTGCCGGTGGTGACGAAGACCAGGAGGTCGGCCGCGTCGAGCAGCCGGTGGGCGGTCTCGCGGTTGCTGTCCAGCCGGGAGTCGATGTCGGGGGAGTCGATCAGGGCCAGACCCGGGACGACGTCCTCGGAGGGCACCGCGCGCGGACGCAACCGGTGGTAGGCGGAGCCGGTGGTCGGGCCGGGGTCGGCCGGGCCACCCCGGTTCTGACCGGACCGATCGTCGGGCACGTGCTCGGCCGGCAGCAGGCCGAGCCGCCGCAGCCCCGCGGTGTCCATCGGGTTGTAGGCGAGCACCGGTTCGCGTGTGGTCGGGCGCATCACGCCGCTGAGCGAGACCTGGTCGCCGATCAGCGAGTTGGTCAGTGTCGACTTGCCGGCACCGGTCGGTCCGCTGATCACGACGACCAGCGGGGCCTCGCGGTCGTCGAGCCGGGGCAGCGCATAGGTCTCGAGCAGTCGGAGCGCGTGCTCGCGCTCCTCGCGGACCCTGGCGACGTCGATGGCGTTGCGCGGCAGATGGACGCTCTGCACTGCCTGATGAAGGGTGAGCAGGGCGTCCGACAGTTCGGCCGACACCGGTGAAGCGCTCGAACCGGTGCGGTCCGGGGCGCCGGACGCGTACCCGGCCGGGAACGCGGGCGCGGCACCGGACTGCGCGTCGTGCGACGGGATCGCGGGCTCCGGGCCGGAAACTGTGGGAACGGGAACATTGCCCTGTTCCGTCATTCTTCGCCCCCTTCTGCCGGACCCGCGGTGATTCCGCGCCGATCGTAGTCGGCCGAGCGATCTCCGTCACGAACGGTGAAGATCGACATGCCTGTCTCCGCGATTATCACTCTCTGCGTAGGGCCCGGCGTCATCAGTTTCCCATGCTGTGACGTTGCGCAATCGATCCTGCTCGATCAACACCCACCCGGTCCCACGATTCGCCGAACCTCACACACAAGATCGACCGGCTCGCGAGGGACGCCACCTGGGAGTTGTCTGACAATGAACTGGCAATACCGCCCGTGGGCGAGACGACCGTAGTGCAGCACCTGGCCAGCACGTAGAGTCGAGTCATGGTCGAGGTCGGGCCCGCCGCTCCCGTCGCCGAGTCGGAGCAGATGCCCGCCCGTCGCCGGGGGCTCCCACGGGACCGCAGGACCCTCGCCCTGTTGGCCGTGCTCACGGTACTCGCTGTTGTCGCCGGTGTCGGCCTGTGGCGGGCCTTCAGCGACCCCACGCCACTGAGCCGCAGCGATGTCGACGCGGCGGTCAAGGAGGCCCTCGACAAGGCGGCCCAGGAGCAGGCGAACGCCACCGCCGAGGGGGTGGAGGTGTATCGGCAGATCCTCCCGTCCCTGGTCACGGTGCGGGTGACCGGCGGTTCGGGTGCCTCGTCGGGCACCGCCTCGCCGTCCGCCGGCGCCGCCGGCACGTCGTTGGGGGCGGGCTTCATCTTCAACTCGGCCGGTTCGGTGATGACCGCGCTGCATGTCGTCGAACAGGCCGCGGCCGGTACCGGGCAGATCAGCCTGACCTTCGCCGACGGCACCGTCACCAGCGCCGAGATCGCGCAGCGGGTACCCGCCAAGGACGTCGCCATCCTGCAACCGAGCGACCGTCCGGCGACCCTGGTGCCCGCGGTGCTCGGGCGTTCGGTATCGGTGGGCGATCACGTCTACCCGGTCGGCAACCCGTTCGGACTCACCCAGAGCCTCAGCTCCGGCGTGGTCTCCGGTGTCGACCGCACCATGCGCACCCGCACCGGCCAGATCGAAGGAATGATCCAGTTCGACGCCGCGGTCAATCCCGGTAACAGCGGCGGCCCGCTGCTGAACAAGGCCGGCCAGGTGGTCGGCGTGGTCACCGGGCTGGTCAACCCGACCGACACCGCCTACTTCGTCGGCATCGGGTTCGCCGTCCCCATCGGGAGCGCCGGCGGGGCGGGCGGTCCACAGAAATAGCGCGCAGCAGCAGCGCAGGGGAACTGAACCGCCGTCCGCAACGATCGGGAGCAGCTGAATGAACGGGAACGACCGCGACGCCCGCCCTGAGGTCCGCCCTGAGGTCCGCCAGGAGATGCGGCCGGAGATCAGGGCCGAGCACCCGGTGGGTGGGCCGGCCGGCGGTGTCCCCGGTCGCGTACCGGACGGCGCCCCGCAGGGCCCGACCTTCGACCCCGGGCCGCCGGGGCCCGGGCAGCGGTCCTCGGTGCCGAGCGTGCCGCAGCACCCGCTCGAGCAGGCGCTCTACCAGGTGAAGAAGACGATCGTCGGCCAGGACCAGCTGCTGGAGCGGATGTTCGTGGCGCTGCTGGCCCGCGGGCACCTGCTGGTCGAGGGGGTGCCCGGACTGGCCAAGACGATGGCGATCCGCACCCTGGCCCAGGCCCTGGGCGGCGATTTCGGACGCATCCAGTTCACCTCCGACCTGGTGCCCGCCGACGTCGTCGGCACCCGCGTCTACAACCAGAAGGACGGCGAGTTCCAGGTCAGCCTGGGCCCGGTGTTCGTCAACCTGCTGCTCGCCGACGAGATCAACCGGGCGCCGGCCAAGGTGCAGAGCGCCCTGCTCGAGGTGATGCAGGAGCGGCAGGTGA
>DAIOVT010000505.1:0-3087 GCA_036758885.1 Kineosporiaceae bacterium | reverse complement strand
GCCGGGTTCGGTGCCGCGCTCGCCGCCGCCGGGGCGATCTTCCAGACCCTGACCCGCAACCCCCTCGGCAGTCCGGACGTGATCGGGCTGAGCACCGGCGCCTACACCGGGGCGCTGGTCGTGCTGCTACTGCTCGGCTCGGGGTTCGGCCTGGTGACGGCGGGCGCGCTGATCGGGGGGGTCGCCACCGCCGTTCTGGTGTACCTGTTGTCGTACCGGGGCGGCACCGAGGGCTTCCGGCTGATCATCGTGGGCATCGGTGTCAGCGCCACGCTCACCGCGTTCAACCAGTGGCTGATCCTGCGCGCCGAGTTGGACGTCGCGATCTCGGCCGCCGTCTGGGGGGCCGGCACGCTCAACGGGATCCGTTGGCAGCAGGCGGGTCCCGCGCTGGTGCTGGTTCTGCCGATCCTGGTGGCCGCGCTGATCTGGGGCCCCCGGATGCGCATGCTCGACCTCGGTGACGACGCCTCCACCGCGCTCGGACTCACCGTCGAACGCACCCGGTTCGTTCTGCTGGTGCTCGGCGTCATGCTGACCGCGGTGGTGACCGCGGTGACCGGACCGATCGCCTTCGTGGCCCTGGCCGCTCCGCAGCTCGCCCGCCGGGTGACCGCCTCGCCCGGCGTCCCCGTCGGCCCGGCCGCGGCGATGGGGGCCCTGCTTCTGGTCACCGCCGATCTGATCGCCGGGCAGATGTTCGCACCCATCCAGTTACCCGTCGGCGTGGTCACGGTGTCCGTCGGTGGTGCCTACCTGGTCTGGCTGCTGTTGAAGGAGTCCCGCGCGTGAGCGTTCCTGCTGATCCGCCCGGCGACCGGCTGCGGGCGGTGGGCATCACCACCGCCTACGACCGGCGGGTGATCTCGACCGATCTGACCGTGACGATCCCCGACGGACGGGTGACCGCGATCGTCGGCCCCAACGCCTGCGGCAAGTCGACCCTGCTCCGGGCCCTGGCCCGGTTGCTGCGACCCAGCGCCGGGTCGGTGCTGCTGGACGGTCATGACATCCATCGGCGGCCGGCCAAGGAGGTGGCCCGGACGCTCGGTCTGCTGCCGCAGACATCGACCTCCCCGGACGGCATCACCGTGGCCGACCTGGTGGCCCGCGGGCGGTATCCGCACCAGAGCCTGTTGCGGCAGTGGTCGCCGCAGGACGAGGACGCCGTGCGGGCGGCGATGGTCGCCACCGGTGTGCAGGATCTGGCCACCCGCGGCGTCGACGAACTCTCCGGGGGGCAGCGACAGCGGGTCTGGGTGGCCATGGTGCTGGCCCAGGAGACCGATCTGTTGCTGCTGGACGAGCCGACCACCTTCCTCGACATCGCCCATCAGATCGAGCTCCTGGAGTTGTTCCGGCGGCTGAACCGGGATACTGGGCGCACCGTGGTTGCCGTCCTGCACGACCTGAACCAGGCGGCCCGCTACGCCGATCACCTGGTGGCCATGCGCGACGGTGGTGTGGTCGGCATCGGCTCGCCGGCAGACCTGCTCACCCCCGAACTCGTCGAGCGGGTGTTCGGGGTGGCCTGCCGCATCATCGACGATCCGGAGTCACACACGCCGCTGGTGGTGCCCAAACTCGGGCCGCCGAAACGCGGTGCGCTACCCGCCGAGGCCGGCGTGCTGCTCGGCGAGACGGGCACGGCTACCGGCTGAGCGATCGCTGAGAGCCGGCCGGTCGCCGGTTGATCGCTGTTGGCCCGCAAGGGGTTAGCGTTGCCGGTCATGAGCGCAGTGCTGGATTCCCTCCAGAACCTGCCGGCCTGGGCCGTCTATCTGGTGATCGGTCTGCTGGTGTTCGCCGAGGCGGCCGTCTTCGTCGGTTTCGTGTTGCCGGGGGAGACCGCGGTGGTGCTCGGCGGGGTGATGGCCTCGCAGCACGTGATCTCGATCGTGCCGCTGGCGGTACTGGTGGTGCTGTGCGCGATCGTCGGCGACAGCGTCGGTTACGAGGTGGGTCGGCACTTCGGCGACCGGGTGCTCGGACTGGGGCCGCTACGCCGGCACGCGCACCGTTTGGACGGCGCCCGCGAGTTCTTGCGAACCCGCGGGGGAGTCGCCGTCTTCCTGGGTCGTTGGACGGCGTTCCTGCGCGCGGTGCTGCCGGCCGTGGCCGGTCTCAGCCGCTTGCGCTATCCGGTGTTCCTGGCCTGGAACGCGCTCGGCGGTATCGCCTGGGGCGTCACCTTCTGCCTCGTCGGCTACCTGGCCGGGCATTCGTACAAGGTGGTCGAGCAGCGGATCGGCACCGGAGCGGCCGTGATCGCCGCGGCGATCATCGTGATCGGGGTGATCGTCTGGCACCGCCGCCGATCCGCCGAACAGGCTGACTGAGCACTTCAGAGACGCAGTGCGCCGTCCCCGGTCTTCTAGGCAGCCAGTCCATCTAGCTAGACGCTCTGACTAGTTAGGGCTACTGTCTAGTCATGACCGAGGAGCCGTGGCCGAGCGAGTGGATGCGTGGGGTTCTCGAGCTCTGCGTTCTCGCCGTCCTGAGCGGCTCGCCGGCACACGGCTATGCCATCGCCCAGCGCCTGGAGGATGCCGGGCTCGGGGTGATCAAGGGCGGCACGCTCTACCCCTTGTTGAACCGGCTGGAGACGGCCGGGCTGCTCCTGGCCACCTGGCAGGCGGGGACCGGCGGGCCCGGTCGCAAGGTCTTCGAACTGACCGGCGAGGGGCGGCTCGAGGCCCGTCGCCGGGCACGGCAATGGACGGCGTTCACCGGCACCGCGGCGGCACTGCTGCACCCGTTGATGCGCGAATCCGCAACGAGAGAAGGAAGAACGGGGGCGCTGCCATGATGCGGGCCAAGGACTCAGCAGATCGTGAACGCCGCACGCCGCAGGAGTGGCGCGATGTCTTCGTGCTCGAGCTGCGTATGCGCGACGTGCGGGGCGACGCGATCGGGGATGCCCTAGCGGAGGTCGAGTCGCACTGCGTCGAGACCGGCGAGAGCCCCCAGGAGGCTTTCGGCGAGCCGCTCGACTACGCCGCCTCGGTGGCGCAGGTGCAGCGTGACGCCGGCCGGCTGGTACCGGTCTCACGGGCCTGGTCCGGTGTCGGGATCGGGCTGGTCGCC
>DAIOVT010000504.1:0-3097 GCA_036758885.1 Kineosporiaceae bacterium | reverse complement strand
GACTCTCCTTCAGGACTGACTCAACTGTCCTGCCACAAAGTCTGACGCGCGACACCCACACACCCCAAACCCCCCGCCCCAGAACCAGACCCACCCTTCTGACAGTCGTCAAGGCTTCCTGGCGTCCAACAACTCCAACAGCTTGAGGGTCGTCGTCCAACTGCGAATGGTCATCGACTTGTAGTGCGGTGAGGTCATGACCAGGCTGAGCCGGCTCTTGGTGCGCTCGGCGCTGAGCCGCTGCGAATAGACGACGCCCTTCCCCGGCCACACGGCGTCGACACCCTCGCGGGGCCGGAAGACCGGCATCACCTCGTCGGCGTCCACGTCGATCAGGAACAGGGCGTCGCTGTGGAACTTCTCCGGCGCCTCACCGAAGCCTGCAGGCCGGTTCGCCACGACGTCCGCGAGTCGATCAGGGGCGAGCACCAAGACCTTGATCAGGTCGCTGTCAAGCTCGAAGGCTTGCGGCAGAAGGGTTTCCACCTCGGCACGGACCTCCGCGGCCGGCATCGGCGAGTCGACGATGACGTTTCCGCTGGCGATGTAGCTCTGCACGCGTTCGTACCCGAGATCCTCGAGCACACCGCGCAGCGCCGCCATCGGCACCTTGTTCTTGCCGCCCACATTGATGCCTCGCAGCAACAGCAGGTAGGTGTCCACCGCTGAAGACTGTCACGGCACCACTTACATCGAGTAGGTGATGATGAAGGTGGTGTTGTAGATGATGTGCATCAGCATTCCGGGCCAGATCGATCCGCTGCGCACGAACAGCCAGCCGAAGCAGAGCCCGGCGACCAGCGCCGACGGGAACACCAGGTTGATGCCGTGCCACAGCGCGAAGATGACGGCGCCGACGATGATCGCCACCCACGGGCCCCAGCGCTGCAGGAAGTTGGTGATCACGCCCCGGAAGAGCAGTTCCTCACCGATCGGGGTCAGCACACCGGTGAAGAAGATCGAGGCGAGCAGGTAGCCGAAGCCCGCCTGAGCCGTCGCCCGCAAGGTGCCCTGGGAGTCGTCGCTGCCCGGGAAGAGGTGCGCGACAACGGCATCGAAGGTCATGATCACGGCAAGACAGGCGGCTGCCAGCAGGACCGCGCGGATCAGCCACTTGCGCTCGACCGGCCGGAAGCCGAACGCGGCCAGCCCCCGGATCCGGATCAGCACCACGATGGCGAAGACCAGGATCGGTGCCAGCCCCGCGAAGGCGCTCTGCACGAGACCGTCGTTGACATCCGAGTCGGTCTTGAAGACGACGGTGACCAGGCCGAGGCCGACGCCGTAGACGATCAGCCCGGCCACGATCGCGACCACGAACTCCAGCCAGGCGGGACGGCGCGCATCTTCGGTCATGAGGTCAGTAGAAACTATGTTCCTGGAACAGGGACAAGCCTGAACAACGGGTGGGATTCGGTCATGGCATGGAGCACCCGGCAGCTCGCCGACATCGCCGGCACCACGGTGCAGGCGGTGCGGCACTACCACCGGCTCGGGCTGCTCGAGGAGCCCCTCCGCACCCAGAACGGTTACAAGCAGTACGGCCCCAGCCACCTGGTGCGGCTACTGCAGATCAGACGGGTCAGCCGGCTCGGCGTCCCGCTGCGGCAGATCGACACCGTGCGGCTCGGCGGTGAGGAGGCCGGCCAGGTGATCCGCGAGCTCGACAAGGAACTGGCCGGCACGATCGAGCGGCTGCAGCAGGTCCGCGTCGAACTGGCCGTCGTCCTCGAGGAACAGGCCTCGCTCGACGTCCCGTCGCCGTTCCGCCAGGTCGCCGTCCACCTGAACGAGCGGGACCAGGCGCTGGTCACCCTCTACTCACACGTGCTGGAGGAGCCCCAGCTCGACGACCTGCGCCAGCTCGTCTCCGAGCGTCAGGGCGACGTGGACGAGGACGAGTTCGAGGCGCTGGACGACGACTCGGACGACGAGACGATCGCCGCCGTCGGCGAGAAGCTGGCGGTCATGATCGGCGGGCATGCCGAACGCTATCCGTGGATGCGCGACGTCATGGCGGCGTCCCCGCACGGAAAGGAGTTCGCCGAGAGCGTCGTCGTCCCCGCGATCACCGAGTTCTACAACAGCGCGCAGCTCAAAGCACTGGCCCGAGCCCACGCGATTCTGCTGAAGAGCGACAGCCCCGACTGAGGACGCCGACCCACGACAATGGGGAAGTTCCGACGGCTCTGGACCGTCGGAACTTCCCCATTGATGGTGTGTGTGCACCGCCCCGTTGGATCAGAGGCCGGCGATGATCTCCCGCATCAGCACCGCGGTCTCGGACGGCGTCTTGCCGACCTTCACCCCGGCGGCCTCGAGGGCCTCCTTCTTGGCCGCGGCGGTACCGGACGAACCCGAGACGATGGCGCCGGCGTGGCCCATGGTCTTGCCCTCGGGCGCGGTGAACCCGGCGACGTAACCGACCACCGGCTTGGTGACGTTCTTGGCGATGTAGTCGGCGGCGCGCTCCTCGGCGTCGCCACCGATCTCACCGATCATCACGATCGCCTTGGTGTCGGGGTCGGCCTCGAACGCGGCGAGCGCGTCGATGTGCGTCGTCCCGATCACCGGGTCACCGCCGATGCCGACGCCGGAGGAGAAGCCGATGTCCCGCAGCTCGTACATCATCTGGTAGGTCAGCGTGCCCGACTTCGACACCAGCCCGATCGGGCCGGGGCCGGTGATGTCGGCCGGGATGATGCCGGCGTTGGACTGCCCGGGAGAGATCAGTCCGGGGCAGTTCGGGCCGATCATCCGGGTGGTGCCGGACGCTTCGGCGTAGGCGTAGAAATCGGCGGTGTCGTGTACCGGCACGCCCTCGGTGATCACCACGGCGAGCGGGATCGCGGCGTCCACGGCCTCGTAGACCGCACCCTTGGTGAACTTGGCCGGCACGAAGATCACGGTGACGTCGGCGCCGGTGGCGTCACGCGCCTCGCCGACCGAACCGAACACCGGAACCTGGACGCCGCCGTCGAACTCGACGCTCTGGCCACCCTTGCCGGGGGTCACGCCACCGACCACGTTGGTGCCCGAGGCGAGCATCCGCTGGGTGTGCTTGCGGCCCTCGGAGCCGGTCATGCCCTGGACGATG
>DAIOVT010000503.1:0-3099 GCA_036758885.1 Kineosporiaceae bacterium | reverse complement strand
TGCGGCCACCGCCGTCACCAGGGTGGCCAGCGCGGGCCTGATCAGACCGGGACGCTCGGCCCGGCGTCGTCCGTGAGCACTCACGCCCGCGAGATCGACACGCGAGCGGGCCGGCTGTAGCCCGAGGGGGCCGGCTCAGGCCTCGCCGGGCAGCGCCTTGCGCAGCACCAGCCTGGTCCAGGCGCCCAGGTAGATGCGGGCGTCCTCGCCCACCTCCACCCGCTGACCGGGCGCGATCGCCACCGTCGGCAACGAGGCGCCGGTCGCACCGACGTAGGTGCCGTTGGCCGACTGCAGGTCCTCCACCCACCAGCGGCGTCCGTCGCTGGTCAGCTGGGCGTGCCGGCGGGAGACGCCGGTGTCGCCGACCACCTCGACGTCGGGGTGGATGTTGCGGCTGGCCGAGGAGCGCCCGACCAGCACACTGCGCGAGTGCAACGGCACCACCGCCGGCATGCCCGGCGACGGGCACGGGTCGTCGACGTCCTGGGCGTCGTGCCAGTCGGGGTCGACCCAGAGCTCGGCCACCCACTCGACCGTCGTCTGCGGCTGCGCCGAGGGTGGCAGCACCGGGTTGGCCGGGTCGCTGGGCGGGGGCTGCAAGGTGGCGTGCACGTTGCTGTCCGCCGGGTCGGCGTCCAGGGGGTCGGCCGACGCGGCCGGGTCCGGTGAGGCCGCACCGCCGAAGGCGTCCGGCGTGGTGTTCGCCGATGCGCCCGGAAGGGCGTCCGGCACGGTGTCCGGCGCGGGCGCGTCCGGCACGGTCTGCGCGTCGGACGGCGGTGCCAGGCTGGACGGCGCGGGGCTGGACGGGGCCGGGGCGGACGGCGCGGCGGTGCCGTCCGGCGGGGACAGCGGCCGGGGCAGCTGACCGGTGATGAAGTCGTAGCCGCAGTTCTCGCAGAACAGCGCGTCGGCCGGTGCCGCGGCCGAGCAGGACGGGCAGACCTGACCGGCCGGGGCGGCCGGCGTCGCCGGACCGGGATCGGGCGCAGGGCCGCCGAGGTCGAGCATCGAACCGCCCGCACCGCCGGCCTGGGCCGAGGAAGCGGCCTGGGTGGCGGCGGGCACACCGGACGACGAACCGGCGGCACCGATCGGGCTACCGCAGACGTCGCAGTAGTCGGAGTCCGCGGAGGTGTGCCCTTCCGGGCAGGTGTACGTGGTCATGGCTGGGCCCATCGCCTTCTGGTGGGTTGCCTGGTCGGGTGAACCGGGATCACTTCTTCACCCGGGTCGTCTTGGTCGACGAGGTGTCCAGGGCCATCTCGTCGAGTCGGTCGACCCCGCTCTTCAACGCCACCTTGCCGGTCACGGCGTCCTCGACGTCGACCACCTTGCGCAGCTTCGAGGTGGCCTCCTCGTTGCCGGTCTGCTCGGCCAGCTGCACGGCCCGTCCCAGCTTGAGCCGGGCGGTGTTCTCGTCACCCGCGGCCTTGGCGGCCAGACCGTCCTGGATCGCCGCGGCCAGCTCGGTCTGCCCGGTGTAGTGCGCCACCTCGGGGTTGATCCGGGTGGTCAGTGAGTCGTTGTCCGACCAGAGCGCCTTGACCAGGCCGCTGGCCACGATCTGGTCGTGCACCACCAGCTGAACGCGGGCCGCAAGCTGTTCCGAGCCAATGGGTTTGGCCGGCAACCGGACGGCGACGTGGTAGTCGCGGGACTCGTCCGACCAGGCCCCGGTGGGGAAGCCGGCGGTCAGGTTGTTGACGTCGATGCGGCGTCCGGTGAGGTCTTCGACGGTCGGCGAGACCTGGCGCACGAACAGCACACCGGCCCCCTGCGGCGCCCAGATCCGCAACTGCGCGTCGGCCACACCCCGGCTCATCGCCCGCTGCATCAGCTCGGCGAACGCGTCGGCCATCAGTCGCGGGTCGGGGATCAGGTCGACCGATCCGAGCAGCGCGGTGGCCACGCCGCGCAACTCGTTGACGTCCCAGTCGACACCGACGCCACGGCAGTCGCACTGCAGGAAGCCCTGCACCGAGTTCACCGACGAGGCGAGCACCTCGGGCGCCTCGCTCTGGTTGCGGCCGTCGGTGAGCAGGATCGCGTGCCGCTGGGTGACCTGGGGCTGGCTCTCGAAGACCCGCTTGGCCAGCCGCAGCCAGGCGCCCATCGCGGTACCGCCGCCGGCCACCAGCCGGGACACCGCGCGCTTGGCCTCGGCCCGGGCGGCGGGTTCCATCGGCACCATCGCCATCGGCGCGTTCGGGTACGGGAAGATCCGGCTGGCCCCGTCGGTCCCGGCGATCACCGCGAACCAGGTGCCGTCCAGGATCTGGTCGATCGCGGCGGCCGCGGCCGTCTGCGCGGCCACGATCTTGTCGCCCTGCATCGACCCAGAGGTGTCGACGATCACGATCTCGCCGGCGGCGCCGTCCCCGCTCCGGCCCGCCTCACCGGCACCGCTACAGGTGACGGTGACCACGGCATGCACATCGGTGCCGCCGTCGGGCAGGAACTCGTTCTGGAAGACCTCCGCGGTGAACTCAGCCACGACAACTTCGCCTTTCGCCTCGGCGGGCCATCCCCACCCGCACCCGGAACTGGAACCTATCTACATCAACAGCGCTCTTCCAGATCACCCCTGCGCACCGCCGGGTTGAACCTGGGGCACATTCTCGGACGGCGCCCGGCCGGTCTGCGGCTCGACCGGCTCGGTGCCCTGGCCGTCCTGGCCGTCCTGGCCAAGCGCCGCGGCGTCCTGATCGGCCTGGTCCTGATCGGCCTGCTCGATCGGCGCAGCGTCCGGTGCGACCTGCGCGACCGGCTCGGCGTCCGGTTCTACCTGATCTGCCGGTGCGGCGTCCTGATCTGCCGGTGCGGCGGGTGCCTCCGGCTTCGGCGTGGTCTCGATCGGCACGGTCGTCAGCCCCGTGGTCGACACCGGCGTCGCCGGAGCCTCGGTGCCGGTGAGCAACGGATCGAACCGGGCCAGCGCCACCGTGATGTTGTCGTGCCCGCCCTGGGCGATCGCCCAGGCCACCAGCGCCTCGCCGAGCGCCACCGGCTGGGTGGGGGTTGGCAGGCCGGCGATCGTCGCGCGCACCAGCGCGTCGAGCTGGTGCGGGTCCGAGACGTAGTTCCACAGCCCGT
>DAIOVT010000502.1:0-3105 GCA_036758885.1 Kineosporiaceae bacterium | reverse complement strand
GGCGGGCAGCAGCGCAGGGCCCTGATCGCCCGGGCCCTGGCCGCCGAACCGGAACTGCTGATCATGGACGAGCCGACCGCCGGAGTGGACGCCGAGAGCCAGGTCCGGCTGGTCGCCACGCTGGAGGACCTGGTCGCCGAGCACGGCCTGACCCTGCTGGTGGTCACCCACGAGATCGACCCGCTCTACGCGGTGCTCACCCGCACGGTGACCCTGAGCGGCGGCCGGATCAGTTCCGACGAACAGGTGACCCGGCTGCCGGTGGTGCCCAGCGGGCCGGCCGGCGCTTGTCACCCCGATGCCACCGAGGACGGCGCCGGCCCACTCGGCCTGACCGGCGCGCCGCTCGGCGGCCCGTCACTGAACGGGGAGAAGTGACATGGGCGCGCTGACCGAGATGCTCAGCTACGGCTTCATGCAGCGGGCGCTGATCGCCGCGGTGCTGGTCGGCCTGACCGCGCCCGCGGTGGGCATCTATCTGGTGCAGCGGCGACTCACCCTGATCGGCGACGGCATCGGCCATGTCGCGCTCACCGGCGTCGCGGTCGGGTTCCTCACCGGCACCGCACCGGTGTTCACCGCACTGATCTGCTCGGTGCTCGGGGCGATGGCGGTCGAACTGATCAGATCCCGCGGCCGGGCCAGCGCCGACATCGCGCTCGCGGTGATGTTCTACGGCGGTATCGCCGGTGGTGTGGTGCTGATGTCGGTGGCCGGCAAGGGCGGCTCGACCAACCTGAACGCCTTCCTGTTCGGCGCGATCACCACGACCACGCCGAGCGACCTGTACGTCTTCGCCGCGCTGTCGGTGGTGGTGCTGACGGTGGCGATCGGGCTGGCCCCGCGATTGTTCGCGGTCAGCAACGACGAGGAGTTCGCCCGCGCCTCCGGGCTCAACGTCACCGGCCTGAACCTGATGCTCGCGGCGCTCACCGCGGCGACCGTGGTGATCTCGATGCGGATCGTCGGACTGCTGCTGATCAGCGCCCTGATGATCATGCCGAACGCGGTGGCCCAGGCGGTCGCGAACAGCTTCCGCCGCACGATGGTGCTGGCGGTGCTCGCCGGCGTGGTGCTCAGCCTGGGCGGCACGACGGTCTCCTACTACCTGGGCACACCGTCGGGGGGCACCATCGTGCTGCTGGCCATCGCCGCCTTCCTGCTCGCCGTGGCCTTCGCCGCGGTGCGTGCCCGGCTGCACCGGCGGCACAGTCACGGCAATCAGGAGCATCGGCACGAACACGGCCCGGGGTGCGGTCACCAGGCGATTCCGCACCAGGACCACGTCGACTACGTCCACGACGGACACCGGCACGCGGTGCATGGAGCTCACTATGACGACCACTGACCGAAACGACCGCACAGATCGAAACGACCGCACCGGCGCCCGGACCGCGGCCCCGGCCACCCCGCGCCGCGGCATGACCCGGCAGCAGCTCGCCGTCGCCGAGGCGCTCGGCGAGGCTGAGGACTTCCGCAGCGCACAGGAGCTGCACACCCAATTGCGTTCCGCCGGAACGAGTGTCGGCCTGGCCACGGTCTATCGGGCACTGCAGACGCTGGCCGACCGCGGCGAGGTCGACGTGCTGCGCAGCAACGAGGGCGAGGCGCTCTACCGCCGCTGCCGCAGCGAGCGGCACCACCATCACCTCACCTGCCGCTCGTGCCGCCGGACGATCGAGATCAACTCGACCGCGGTCGAGCGCTGGGCGCGGACCGTGGCTGCTGAGAACGGGTTTGAGGACGTCGATCATGTGCTCGAGGTGTTCGGTACCTGCTCCTCCTGCCGATGACCGAACCGCGGTCAGTCCGTCTCGAGCATTCCGTCGCGCAAGGCCTGCCGCAGCGGCGGCAGCAACCGCGCAGCCAGCGGGGCGGCGTCCTCGTCGATCAGCGTGGCCACCGCGGCGATGATCCGGCCCAGCGGCAGTTCACCGTCGCAGGCGCCCAGCACGGCGGCGAGCGCGGTGTCGGCCTCGATCGCCCGGCCCAGCCCGCCGCGGCTGCGCAGCACGATGTGCTGCGGGTCGTCGGCGCCCGGCGTCGCGGTGCTCTCCTGCACGATGTCTTCACCGATCCGCGGCCGGGCCCGGAGCAGGTCGTCGGTCGGGGCCAGGGCCGCGTCGACGTGCTGCCGCCGGTGGGCGAACACCTCGCCCACCGGCTGGTGCACCGCCCAGGGCCAGGACTCGATCCGGACGTCGGGCACCTCACGACCCGACCGGGTCAGGGCGAACCAGCCCAGCCCGACCGACTCCACGCCGATCGCGTCGAAGTAGTCCAGCCAGCGGCGGTACTCGGCGGCCCATTGCGGACCGGGGGTCAGCCCGGCGTCGGTGAGCCACATCTCGATGTAGGTGAACCGGTCGAGGCGTTCCCGCTCGATCACCCACAGGTCGCATCCGCTGCCCTGCGCCCAGCTCGCCAGGCGGTCTTGCCACGACCCGTCTGCGGGGATCGCCCAATTGCCGAGCGCCTGCAGCATGCCGCCCTCGGCCAGGTGCCCGGCGCCACCCCGGATCACCGCCTCGACCAGGCCGTCACCGGCAAACCCGCTCTGCCGGTAGGTGAGCTGCTCCCCGGCCGGCGCCGGGGGCGCCATCACGTAGGGCGGATTGCTCACGATCAGATCGAAACGCTCGTCGGGCACCGGGTCGTAGAGCGAGCCCGGCCGGAGATCGATGCGGACGTCGTTGAGCGCGGCCGCAGTGGCCGCCAGCCGCAGGGCGCGCTCGTTCACGTCGGTGGCCACGACCTGCCCGGCGTGCCCGGTCAACAGCAAGGCCTGCACGCCACAGCCGGTGCCCAGGTCGAGAGCGCGGCCGACCTCGCGACGCGAGGTCAGATCGGCCAGGGTAAGCGAGGCCGGTGCCGCGCCCAGCACGTGATCGCCCGTGGGCCGGCGGTGTTCGCCGTCCAGCCCGCGCGCGAGATCGCTGATCAGCCAACCGGTTTCGGGATCACCGGGCGACCCGATCGGGTGCGCTCGCACACCGAGCGCCGCGCGCACCGTCTCCCCCGGCGCCTCGACCAGAATGCCGACGTCGCGTAGGTCGTTCAGCGGCAACGCCTCTCGAACCAGGGACATTGCGACCGGGTGCTGAA
>DAIOVT010000501.1:0-3111 GCA_036758885.1 Kineosporiaceae bacterium | reverse complement strand
GTCTCCGACACCGCCGAGTACGGCGACTACGTCTCCGGCCCGCGGGTGATCGACGCCCACGTGAAGGAGAACATGCAGGCCGTTCTCGCCGACATCAAGAACGGCTCCTTCGCCCAGCGGTTCATCGACGACCAGGACGCCGGGGCGCCGGAGTTCACGGCGATGCGGGCCAAGGCCGAGCAGCACCCGATCGAGGCCACCGGCCGCGAGCTGCGCAAGCTGATGAGCTGGGTCAAGTCCTCCGACGCCGACTACGTCGAGGGCACCGCGGCCCGATGACCAGCTCAGCGCCGGCCGGCGACGCTGCGTCGCCGGCCGTCGTCCTGATCGCCGAGGAGCTCTCGCCGGCGACCGTCGATGCGCTCGGACCGGACGTCGACATCCGCTGGTGCGACGGCACCGATCGTCCGGAACTGCTGCGCGAGTTGGCTCTTGCCGACGCGCTGCTGATCCGGTCGGCGACCCTGGTCGACGCCGAGGCGCTGGCCGCGGCCCGCCGGCTCAAGGTGGTGGCCCGGGCCGGCGTCGGCCTCGACAACGTCGACGTGCCGGCCGCCACCCAGGCCGGGGTGATGGTGGTCAACGCCCCCACCTCGAACATCGTCTCGGCGGCCGAGCTCGCGGTGGCGCTGATGCTGGCGCTGGCCCGCAACGTGCCGCGGGCGAACGCCGCGCTGCGCTCGGGCTCGTGGCAGCGCTCGGCGTTCACCGGTGTCGAACTGAGCGAGAAGACCGTCGCGGTGCTCGGGCTGGGACGCATCGGCGCCCTGGTCGCCCAGCGCCTGGCCGCGTTCGGCATGCGGGTGCTCGGTTACGACCCGTACGTGGCGCCGTCCCGGGCGGCACAGATCGGCGTCGAACTGGTCGGCCTGGACCAGGCTCTGGCGCAGGCGGACTTCGTCACCGTGCACCTGCCGCGCACCCCCGAGACGATCGGCCTGATCGGTGCCGCCGAACTGGCCGCGGCCAAGCCCGGGCTGCGGGTGGTCAACGCGGCCCGGGGCGGCATCGTCGACGAGGGCGCGCTGTACGACGCCCTGGTCAGCGGCCAGGTGGCCGGGGCCGGGCTCGACGTCTTCGCCACCGAGCCGTGCACCGACTCACCGCTGTTCGGTCTCGACAACGTCGTGGTCACCCCGCACCTGGGCGCCTCCACCGCCGAGGCCCAGGAGAACGCCGGGGTCGCGGTGGCCCGCTCGGTGCGTCTGGCCCTGGCCGGTGAACTGGTGCCCGACGCGGTGAACGTGCCGGGCGGGGCGATCGCCGAGGCGATCCGGCCGGGACTGCCGCTGATGGAGAAGCTCGGCCGGGCCTTTACCGCGCTGGCCGGGGCGCTGCCGGTACAGCTCGACGTGCAGGTGCACGGCGAGATCGCCGCGCTGGACGTCGAGGTGTTCCGGCTGGCCGCGCTCAAGGGACTGTTCAGCGACCTGCTCGAGGACCCGGTCACCTACGTCAACGCCCCGCTGCTGGCCGCCGACCGGGGCATCGAGGTGCGCCTGGTCGTCGACCAGGTCAGCCCGGAGTTCCGCAACGTGATCGGCCTGTCGGGCTGCCTGCCGGACGGCACCCGGCTGAGCGTCGCCGGCACCCTGACCGGGCCGAAGCAGATCGAGAAGCTGGTCGCGATCGACTCCTTCGAGTTCGAGGTGCCGCTGAGCCGGCACATGATCGTGATCCGGTACGGGGACCGGCCCGGCGTGATCGGCACCATCGGCGGCATGCTCGGCGACGCCGGGGTGAACATCGGCTCGATGCAGGTGGCCCGCCGGGCCGAGCGGGCCGGACCGATGGACGACGAGCCGGCCCTGTCGGTGCTCAACCTCGACCATGCGGTGCCCCCCGGGGTGCTCGAGGAGATCGTGCAGGCGATCGGTGCGGTCTCCGGCCGGCGGATCGATCTCACCCCGGAGAAGCTGTGACGGCTGTGGCCGTCGCCGCGTCGAACGAACTGGCGGCGCAGGCCGGTGCCCGCACCGGTGCCGCCGGCGGTAACGCCGTGGACGCCGCGCTCGCCGCCACCCTGGTGGCCTGTGTCAGCGAACCCGGCATCGTCTCGCTGGCCGGCGGTGGGTTCGTCACCGTGGCCGGCCCGCCGCTGGGCGAGAGGTCCGGTGCCGGGGCGGTCACCGTCGACGGATACGTCGACATGCCGGGTCTCGGTCTGCCCGCCGAGGCCTTCGGCCGGGGCACCCGTGAGCTGGCCACCACCTACGGTGGCAGCACGGTGATGACCATCGGTCATGGCTCGGTGGCCACACCGGGCCTGCTCGCCGCGGTCGAGGAGACCCATCGCCGGTTCGGTGAACTGCCCTGGGCCGAGGTGGTGCAGCCGGCGGTCGAGGTGGCCCGCGACGGCTTCCCGCTGGGCATGGCCTCGGACCACTTCTTCGGGCACGTCCGGGACACCCTGTTCGGCCACGACCCGGCCACCCGGGCCGCTCTGCACCACGCCGACGGACGGCCGCTGCGGGCCGGCGACCTGATGCGGATCGCCGACCTGGCCGACTTCCTGGTGCGGGTGCAGCGTGAGGGCGCCGCCGCACTCAGCGCCGGTGCGGCGGCGCGGGCACTGGTCGACGACATGGCCGCGAACGGTGGCCTGATCACCCATCAGGACCTCACCGGCTACCGGCCGGTGGTGCGCCCGGCGACCCGGATCCCGTTGCCCGGCAACGCTTCTACGGCCGATGCAGTCGATGCGATGGATGCGACGACCGCCGCGCCCGGCTGGGAGCTGTTCACCAATCCGCCGCCGGCCATCGGTGGTCCGGTGCTCGCGGCGATGCTGACCCTGCTCGAGAATCCGGCCGCGCCGCAGCCCGATCTGCCGGCGCACCCGTTCGGCGAGCGGGTGCTGCAGGTGCACCAGCTGATCCGGGTGCTGCGTTCGGTGCTCGCCCATCGCGCAGAGGTGCTCGATGTGACCACCGATCGGGAACGGGCCGGCAACGACCTGCTCGCGGCGGTGGCGGCGGCCGGGCCGGGCGCGTTCGCCGCGCCGTCCACGGCTCACGTCTCAGCGGCCGACGGCGCCGGCGGCGCCTGCGCGGTGACCGTCTCCAGCGGGTACGGCAGCGGCATCACGGTGCCGGGCACCGGCGTCTGGCT
>DAIOVT010000500.1:0-3115 GCA_036758885.1 Kineosporiaceae bacterium | reverse complement strand
GTACCTGGCGTTGTGGAACCGCGGCGACGAGATCACCGTCGCCGGGTCCGCGCCGCAGTCGCCCGGTGAGCCCTGGCTGCAGACCTGGCGCCGGGACGTACAGGTCATCTGAGCGGGGCGCCGTCCGGATCTGAGCGGTTCGTCCGGCCCGGCCGGGATCGGCGCACGAAGATCGTCCGATCCGGCGACCGGAGGCACCGCTTTGCGCGGGTGCGCCGTCCGGCCGCGTCAAGTGCGGGATAGTGGACGGCGAACCAACTCTCCCGGACGCACCTGTCCGGGACACCCCGACGGAGGAATGCGCAGTGTCCAGTGGAGCCCACGACCGGATCGGCGTGATCGGAGCCGGGATCCTCGGCCTCGCGGTCGCCCGCAGGCTCACCCAGTTGTTCCCCGGGGCGCCGGTCACCGTGCTCGACAAGGAAGACCACGTCGCCGCCCACCAGACCGGGCACAACAGCGGCGTCGTGCACGCCGGCCTCTACTACGCGCCGGGCTCGTTGAAGGCGACGCTGTGCCGCAAGGGCATGGCGATGCTCAAGGAGTACTGCGCCGAGAAGCACCTGCCCTACGAGGAGTGCGGCAAGCTCGTCGTTGCGGTGGACGACGGAGAGCGTCCGGCGCTGGAGAAGATCCGGCAGCGGGCCACCGAGAACGGTGTGGTGGGGCTGCGCTCGCTGGACGCGGCCGGCATCCGCGAGATCGAACCGCACGCCGCCGGCGTCGAGGCACTGTTCTCCCCGCACACCGCGATCACCGACTTCGTCGCCGTCACCCAGGCCTACGCCGACGACGTGGTGAAGGCCGGCGGCACCGTGCACCTGAGCACGCCGGTCGACCGGATCGTGCAGCGCGGCAGCGTGGTCGACGTGCACACCCCCGCGCAGCTGTTCACCTTCGACCGGCTGGTGATCTGCGCCGGGCTGCAGTCCGACGTGGTGGCCCGCTGGGCCGGGGATGACGCCGAGCCGGCGATCGTGCCGTTCCGCGGCGAGTACTACACGCTCACCCCGGAGAGCACGTCGCTGGTCAACGGTCTGATCTATCCGGTGCCCGACCCGAACTACCCGTTCCTCGGCGTGCACTTCACCAAGCGGGTCGACGGCCGGGTGGACGTCGGCCCGAACGCGGTGCTGGCGATGGCCCGCGAGGGGTACGAACGCAAGGACGTCTCGTTCGGCGAGCTGAAGGACATCCTGGCCTGGCCGGGTTTCCGGGTGCTGGCCCGCAAGCACTGGAAGATGGGCGTCGAGGAGATGGCCGGTTCGGCCAGCCGCAAGCTCTACATGAACCGGGCCCGCAAGTACGTTCCCGAGGTCGGCCCGGACGACGTGGTCCCCGCCTCCGCCGGCGTCCGTGCGCAGGCCGTCGACCGTGACGGTTCGCTGGTCGACGACTTCCGGATCAACCACCTCGGCGCGGTCACCGCCGTGCGCAACGCGCCGTCCCCGGCGGCGACCTCGTCGCTGGCCATCGCCGAGTTCATCGGTGAACAGGTCAAGGCCGAGATCGACTCTCGCGGAAAGTGATTCGCGCCTAGGGCAAGACCGGCCGGCTCGGCCCGGTGATTGGTCCCCGCCGGTCACCGTCACCGAGAACCTCACCTCGGTCGCGGCGCTGATCCCGCAGTTCGACCCCGGCGAGACGATCGTCCGGTGACACCTCGACCGTCCGGTGACCTCGCGCTCGTGACGAGCGCGACGTCACCGTAGAGTGACGACTGGCTACTGAAACCCGTTGCTGCGCAAGAAGTTTCGGCGGATCAGGATTGATACTCGAAATCCTGTTCGATAGACTGAGGACATGATCCTCACCGACCTCGGACTGCCACGGCCCTCGCCGCCAGGCTCAGTTTCCGGCGACGCCGAGGTCCCGCTGCCGGTCGCGGAGGCGCTGCTGCAGGCGCGGGCCGCGGTGGAGAGGTTGCGACGGTCCGTCGAGACGGCCACGGCTGCGTCCGACGCTGATGGACGGATCGCCGCCGGCCCGAGAGGAGTGGCCGGCGCCGATGTGGCGGCGCTGGAGCGGTTGTCCCGCTCGATGCAGGCCATCACCGTGACGGCGGTCGCCGTGGTGGCCGCTCGCCGGCGAAAAGCCTTGCCCGAGAATACAGAAGGCGATGCGGCTGCGGCGTCCCCGGCCGCCTGGCTTGCCTCGGCGACCCGGTCCGATCCCGCGAGCGCTGCGCGCAGCGTCCGGCTGGCGGAGGCGCTCCACCGCAAGGATGCGGGCTGCCCCGAACCCGAACTGGATATGACACGCAGGGCGTTCGGCGACGGTTCCCTCTCCGCCCGGCACGTCGAGATCGTCGTCGATGCCCTGAACAGACTCCCCGCAGACCTGGACGGCACCGAACGCCTTCGCGTGGAAGCGTTTCTGGTCGAACGGGCCCGTGAGTGCGATCCGGTGCGGCTGCGCCGGCACGCCCGCCGCGCACTCGCCGCCGTCGATCGGGTAGAGCCGAGCACCCATCCGGTCGGCGGGAGTGGCGATGTCCAGCACGATTGGGCGCATCTACAGGGCCTGGCACTGACCGAACTGCTCGAGCACCTGCCGACCGACCGGCTGCACGGCAAGGTGGCCCGACCGTGTGGTCACCATCGCCCGGGACGCCTTGCTGGCCGATGCCGCCGGGGCGGGTCTCATCGCGACCGGCGTCGCGTCTCTCGACACCGGATCGGAACTGTCGATCGGCGAGGTACGCAGAATCGCCTGCGGCGCAGGGCTTCTACCCGCAGTGCTCGGCGGCGACTCGTTACCGGTCGACCTCGGTCGATCCAGCCGGCTGTTCACCCAGAACCAGCGCACCGCCCTGGCGACCGTGTACGACGAGTGCGCCGGCCAAGGGTGCGACCGGCCCTACGCCTGGTGCGAACTCCATCACGAGAAGCCCTGGTCGGAGGGTGGGCGTACAGATCTTCGGGACGCGGTGCCGGTGTGCGGGTTCCACCATCGCCGCCTGCACGACCCGCGGTTCCAGCACGTGATCACCGCCGACCCCGGACATCCCGGCCGGAAGCGGATCACCTTCCGGCACACGTCCGGCGGTCACCCATGACCCACCCGGCGCCCGGCGGCTCAGCGCTTGCCGACGAACCAGTTGCGCAGGGTGTCG
>DAIOVT010000499.1:0-3126 GCA_036758885.1 Kineosporiaceae bacterium | reverse complement strand
CGTCCCGGCTGGTGCGTTCCACCCACATCTGTGAACCGCCCCAGACGACCGACGCCAGTTCGTCCTTGCCGGCGGCGGCCGCGAGCACCAGATCGGAGGCCGGTGCCGCGGCAGCGGGCGCCGGGCTCGGGTCGGCTCCGATCCACCGGCCCAGCGCAACGGCAGCGATCCCGGTCAGCACGAACACGACCACCGTCGCCCGGCTGATCGCCACTACCCTGCGGCGCGTCTGAAGCGTCCAGGCCCGCGGCCGGAAGCGCTCCCAGTACACCCGCAACAACGAGCGTCGCGGTGCCGGCCGGACGGCCGGGACCGGGGACGGCGCTGTCGGGGACGACGCGGCAGGAGACGGCGCGGCAGAGGACGGCGCGGACGCCGTCGGTGGCGTGGCGGGCGGCACGCCGGGGGCCGCCGCGGGAGGGGTGAACCTGCCCCAGTCCGGGCCCGGCGACACCGCGGCCGCCGGGGTGCCGGGCCCGGCGGACCGGCCGTCGGCCACGGCGGCCCGGGACGCTGCGGCCCCGCGGCGGCCGGCCTGCAGCAGACGGGTCATCACCTCGACCGCGTTCGGGCGGGCCGCCGGATCGGGGGCCAGACAATCCAGCAGCAACCGGCGCAACCGGCCGGGCACGTCCCCCGTCCACACCTGGGAGGCGTCGCCGGCCCGGGCCCGTCCGCTCGTCGTCCGGCCGGTGAAGGCGACCCGCCCGGTCGCCGCGAACAGCATCATCGCCGCCCACGCGAAGACGTCGCTGGCCGCCGTCGCCGGAGTGTTCTCCAGCCGCTCCGGAGCCAGGTACGCGGCACTGCCCAGCACCCCAGCCTCCTCGGCCTGCGCGTCCAGACCCCCACTGCGCAGGGCGATCCCGAAATCCACCACCCGCGGGCCGTCCGGCCCGAGCACGATGTTCTCCGGCTTCAGATCATGGTGGACGACGCCCGCCGCATGGATCGCCGCGACCGCGGCGATCGTCGCCAGCGCCAGGGCGTCCAGATCGCCGTCACGAAGAATGCCCGAACCCCGCACCCGCTCGGCCAGATTCGGACCCGGCACGTACTCGTGCACCAGGAACGCCACGCCGTCCGGGGACGGCTCGAGCGAGTAGTCCAGCAGCGGTGCCGTGCAGAACGCCGGTATCCGCCGGGTCAGCTCCACCTCTTCGCCGGCCCGGGCCCGGACCCCCGGATCGGACAGCGTCTCGGCCAGCAACACCTTCACCGCCACCCGGGCGCCGGTCGGATCGCCCACCGCACGAGCCAGGTAGACGACCCCCTGCCCGCCGTCACCGATCCGGGCGAGCACCTCGTAACGCCCCACCCGGCGCGGATCGTCCGGGGTCAGCGGAGTGTTCGGCGCAACGGGGCGGGCCGGATCCTGGGCGGTCCCCGGCTCAGCCATTGCCCACCCCTCACGACGCCACCCCGTCGACGTGGGAACCATCCGGAGTCCCCGATCGCCACGACGCTAGGCGGGTGCCCGGGCAAACGGATCCTGTGGATCCACAGGGTGAGCTGCCGGAACAGGCACGGGAGCAGACGCCGGAACAGACCGGACGGATCAGAACAGAACGGTCGCGAAGGTGCCGACCCGCTCGAAGCCGACCCGCTCGTAGACCCGGATCGCGCGGTGGTTGTAGTCGTTGACGTAAAGGCTGACCACCGGGGCCAGATGCAGCTGGGTGTACCGGACGACGGCGGCCATGCCGGGTTCGGCGAGGCCCTGGCCCCGCCACCGCGGGTTGACCCAAACCCCTTGCAGCTGAGCCACTTTGGGTGCCACCGAACCGATCTCGGCCTTGAAGACCACCTCCCGGCCGGCCGAGGTGTCGGTCATCCGCACCAGTGACCTGTCACCGATCACCAGCGCCGCGACCTGCGAGCGGTAGAGCGAGCCGCCGTCCATCGCCACCGGTGAGTAGCCGACCTCCTCGGTGAACATCGCCACGCACGCGGACACCACCGAGTCGAGCTCACCGTTGACGGCGGGCCGCACGTGCGGGTCGGGTTCGACGGTCGGCGGCCCGGAGATCTGCATCAGCGGCTGGTCGGCGCGAATGTCCCGGGGACGCCCCCAGTACGGGCTGAGCAACTCCCACAGCCGCAACGCCGGAGAGGCCGGACCGACGATCGACGAGCACTGCCGGCCCTGCCGGCGGGCCCGGGCGGCGAAGGCCTCGATCGCCTCGGCGTCGGCCTGGATCGGCACCAGGTTGGCGCCCGACCAGCACAGCGAGGACAGCGATCCGCCCCGGCTGAACCCCCACAGCTGGCCGCCGGCGCGCCGTCCCAGCCCGTGGGCGCGCAACCTCGCCTCGACAAAGACATTGGCCACCGGGTCACGACCGCAGACGCTCAGTGCTTCTTCGAGGTCCGCGGTGCCCAGCACACGGACGGACGATCGCAGCACGGATGCATCCTGGCCCACCTGCGGGTCCCGGTACCAGCCACAGTGCCGTAACGAGACCTTCGGGCACCTTTCGGCGGTACGCCGGCGGCCGATCCACCGGAAGGATCTCGACTCAGCCGGCGACCGCGGCCGCCTCGTCGGCCTGGATCTGTTCGGCGATCCGCATCGCGTGATCGATCAGGGACTCCACGATCTTCGACTCCGGCACGGTCTCGACGACCTCGCCCTTGACGAATATCTGGCCCTTGCCGTTGCCGGAGGCGACCCCGAGATCGGCCTCGCGCGCCTCGCCGGGGCCGTTCACGACACATCCCATGACGGCGACCCGCAACGGCACGTCGAGGCCGTCGAGCGCCGCGGTCACCTTCTCGGCCAGCGTGTAGACGTCGACCTGGGCGCGGCCGCAGGAGGGACAGGAGACGATCTCGAGCTTGCGCGGGCGCAGGTTCAGCGACTGCAGGATCTGGATGCCGACCTTGACCTCTTCGACCGGCGGCGCCGACAGCGAGACCCGGATCGTGTCGCCGATGCCCTGGCTCAGCAGCGCCCCGAAGGCCACCGAGGACTTGATCGTGCCCTGGAACGCCGGCCCGGCCTCGGTGACGCCGAGGTGCAGCGGCCAGTCGCCGGCCTCGGCGAGCAGTTCGTAGGCGCGCACCATGACCACCGGGTCGTTGTGCTTGACCGAGATCTTGAAGTCGTGGAAGTCGTGCTCCTCG
>DAIOVT010000498.1:0-3134 GCA_036758885.1 Kineosporiaceae bacterium | reverse complement strand
AGCTCGAAACCCTCGTAACCGTTGCCGGCCACCCGGTCACAGAGCTTCCGGTACTCGCCCACGCCGCCGGCGTAGGGCATGAACACCCGCGGCTTGCCGGGCACGTTGGCGCCCATGTACCAGGAGTTCGCCTTGGGATAGAGGGTGAACTGGGCGATCTGGTTGACGTGCTCCACCCAGTCGTCCTGCGCCTGCTGGGTGGCCTCGATCGTGCTCAGCCCGGCGCTGCGCAGGTGCTCGATGGCGTCGCAGACCCAGTCGACGTGCTGCTCGATCGAGACCAGCATGTTCGAGAGCACCGACGGGCTGCCCGGTCCGGTGATCATGAACAGGTTGGGGAACCCGGCTGAACCGATACCGAGATAGGTGCGCGGGCCGGCGTTCCAGGCGTCCTTGAGCGCGAGGTCGTCGCGTCCGCGGATGTCGACGTTGGTCAGCGCCCCGGTCATCGCGTCGAATCCGGTGGCGTAGACGATGGCGTCGAACTCGTACTCCTTTGCCTCCGTACGGATCCCGCGCTCGGTGACCTCGACCAGTGGCTCGCGGTGCAGGTTGACCAGGCTGACGTTGTCGCGGTTGTAGGTCTCGTAGTAGTTGGTGTCCAGACACGGCCGCTTGGTGCCCACCGGGTACTCCGGGCACAGGTCCTGGGCGGTCTGCGGATCCTTGACCGTGGCCTTGATCTTGCCGTGGATCCAGTTCTTGGCGGTGTCGTTGGCCTCCTGGTTCACCGCGATGTCGGTGTAGGAGGTCAGCAGATTGACCAGACTGCCACTCTCCCAAGCCTTCTCATAGGTCGCGCTGCGCTCCTCCTCCGAGACGTCCAGGGCCGAGGACGTCGGCATCGGCACCGGTACACCGAAGCCCGACTCCTGCTGCGCCACCCGCCAGTCGCGGTACTTGGCCTTCATCTCGGCGATCTCGTCGACCCGCAGCCGGCGGTTCCGCGCGGGCAGGCTGTAGGCCGGTGTGCGTTGGAAGACGGTCAGCTCGGCGGCCTCCTGCGCGATCACCGGGATCGACTGCACCGCAGAGGATCCGGTGCCGATCACGCCGACCCGCAGACCGGTGAAGTCGACCTTCTCGTGCGGCCAGTGGGCGGTGTGATAGGTGCGTCCGGTGAACGCGTCCAGCCCGGGGATCTCGGGCATCTTCGAGGACGACAGACACCCGGTGGCCATCACGAAGTACTTGGCCGTGGTCGTCGCGCCGCCCTCGGTGGTGATCTGCCAGGTCGAGTTCTGCTCGTCGTACCGTGCGGCGCTGACCCGGGTGGTGAAGTGGATGTCGCGGCGCAGGTCGAACCGGTCGGCCACGTGCTGGGCGTACTTGAGGATCTCGGGCTGGGTCGGGTAGCGCTCCTGCCACTCGAAGCGCTGTTCCATCTCGGGGTCGAAACTGAAGGAGTAGGAAAGGGATTCGACGTCCACCCGGGCTCCCGGGTAACGGTTCCAGTACCAGGTGCCGCCGACGTCGGTGCCGGTCTCGAAGACGACGGCGGACAGGCCCATGGCGCGCAATCTGTGCAGCAGGTACATGCCGGAGAAGCCGGCGCCGACGATGACCACATCGGCCTGAGCGGGGACGGCGCGTTGCGCGGGGGTGGTTGTGGACATGGTTGCCCTCCTGGGGTCCATCTGGTTCGGGGAACGGTTCAGAACGCTGGTCGACCCAGCGAGAAGTGTTGGGACGCAAAGGATCCACCGACCGCGCAGCGGCGCGCTCGGCTGATCGGTCGGTGGTTCTGTCGGTGGTTCTGCCGGTGAGTGTGGGCCGGGTCAGGCGTCGGCGTGCTGCGCGGCGAGCAGTTCGTCGACCGCCTCGGCGACGAAGGAGATGCCCTCGGCGCTGCCCGGCAGCAGGTTGACCATGGTGAAGAAGCCGTGCATCTGTCCGTCGAAACGACGGTGCGAGACCGGTACTCCCGCCCAGGCCAGCCGGCGGGCGTAGGCCTCACCCTCGTCGCGGAGCACGTCGTGCTCGGCGGTCAGCACCACGGCCGGTGGCAGGCCGGCGAGGTCCTCGACCTTGATCGGCGAGGCGTCCGGCTCCGAGCGTTGTGCGGCGTCAGGGGCGTAGTGGTCCCAGAACCAGACCATCGCGTCGCGCGAGAGCATCAGCTGGTTCGCAGGGTCGGAGTACGAGTCGGTGCCGAAGTCGGCATCGGTGACCGGATAGATCAGCACCTGCAGATCGATCGCGGGACCGCCTGCCTCGCGCGCGCGCCGGGCCAGCACGGCGGTCAGGTTCCCGCCGGCGCTGTCACCCGCGACGACCAGGGGGCCGCCGTCCGGGGCCAGTTCGCCCTGGTGGGCGTGCGCCCACTGCAGCGCCGCCCAGGAGTCGTCGACGGCCACCGGGTAGCGGTGTTCGGGGGCGAGCCGGTAGTCGACCAGAAGTGTGGTGAGTCCGGTGCGTTCGGCGAGAACCCTTCCGAGAGTGTCGAACTCGGGCACCGCGCCGATCACCCAGCCACCGCCGTGCAGGTAGACGAGCACTCCGCGGGGTTGTGCGGTGGGGGTCAGCACCCGCACCAGAATGTCCCCGCCCTGCACCGGTACCCGCACGTCGCGGGTCGAGTGCATCTCGGGGCCGGGGCCGTACATCTCGCCCAGCATCGCGGTCAGTCCGCGAGCCTCCTCGGGCGACATCTCGTGCAGCGGTTGGGCACCGCTCTCGGCCATCTGGGTCAGGAAGGCGCTGGTGGCGTCGTCCAATGCCATGGGGAGATCACCTCATCGTGATGTGGTCGGCGCGGGACTGATCAGGGTGCGACAACAACACGTCCGACCGTCGATGGCCGGTCGTGCGGGGCGTGCGTGAGCGTGGTTCGGCGTGCTTTCAGCAGACGGCCGGAGAACCAGCGGGTTCGGCGGATCGCGGATCGGCGGGAGATTCTCGGAGAACGGCGCGAGAGAATGGGGCAGTCCGTCGGACTGGCCGAGTGAGTCACTGCCTGTCGTCGGCGGTGACTGGTATCACAGAATGTAGAATGCATTCTGCGCGCTTGGCAACGGGTACCGGCCAAATCTTCGTGCCCGAACTTCCCGTGATCATGCAGAACTGCACGCCGGGAGTTGCGTGCAGTTCTGCATGAACGGTGCATGGCCCTGGCGGGCCACCCTGGAGGGGTG
>DAIOVT010000497.1:0-3145 GCA_036758885.1 Kineosporiaceae bacterium | reverse complement strand
GGAACCTGCACCGGCGCGGGTACAACCATGTCGCCTCCTCGGCACGATGAAACGGATCAGATGAACGGATCGCACGAACGACAGCACCGCCCGCCCAGCGGTTCGCCGTGTCACGACGTGCGGCAGGTCCGCCACCACGCACTTCTGCATGATCACGACCGGGGCAACGACCCGCGGCGAACATGGCGGAATGCGGCGGACGGGTTGACCGCCGTTCCAGGAGAACGGGTTTCAGGCGGCGGGCGGTGGCGCTGTCGCCGGAAGTTCCACCTTGATCCGGCAGCCGGCCCGGGACGGGACGACCTCGATCCGGCCACCGTGCAGAGTGACCGCCCAGCGGGCGATGGACAGGCCCAGACCCGTTCCGCCCGTGGGTTTTCCGTCGCCCTGAGCCGGGTCCAGCGCTGCTCGCTGGAAGCGCTCGAAGACGGCCGCCCGATCCTGCTCCGGTATGCCCGGGCCGTCGTCGGTGACGAACAGGAGCAGCGCCCCGGCACGGTCCCGGCCGGCCTGCACCTGCACCAGACCGCGCGGGCCGGTGTGCCGGGTGGCGTTGTCCAGCAGGTTGACCAGCACCTGCCGCAGCCGCTGCGGGTCGACGTCCGCCGACAGCGCAGGATCGACCGCGACCTCGATCTGCCGGTCCGGCCTGACCCGTGAGACCTGTTCCACCGCATCGGATATCAGGTCCGCGATGCGGATCGGCTCGCGGCGCAGCGGCGTGATCCCGGCCTCGGTGCGGGCCAGCCCGAGCAGGTCGTCGAGCAGGCCGGAGAGGTCCTCGACCTGGCCGAGCATCTGGTCCAGGGCGGCGTCGTCGGGGGCCCGGACGCCGTCCACGAGGTTCTCCAGCTCGGCGCGCAGTGCCGCGACCGGGGTCCGCAACTCGTGCGCCACGTTGGCGAGCAGCTCACGTCGCTGCGCGTCGGCGGTGGCCAGGTCGTCGGCCATCGCGGTGAACGCGACGGCGAGCTCACCGACCTCGTCGTGGCTTCGGGTCTGCACCGGCCCGGGCGGCAACCCGGCAGCCATCCGCTGCGCGGCCCGGGTCATCTGCCGCAGCGGCGCGGTCATCCCCCGGGCGAGCAACTGGCTGACCGCCAGGCCGATCAGCACCGAGACGGTCAACCCGTAGCGGGCCCGCCAGCCGAACACCACCAGGCACAGGAAGGTCAGCAACGCCGAGATCGAGATGCTCACCGCGACCAGCAGGCCGAGCTTGGCCTTGATCGACCGGATCGGGTCCAGGATCCGCAGCGAGTCGGGCAGCATCCGATTCGGGACCGGTGTCATGGCTGCACCTCGAGGGCGAAACCCACCCCGTGCACGGTCCGGATGCGGTCGGCGCCGAGCTTGCGGCGCAACGACTTCACGTGGCTGTCCATCACCCGCGAAGCACCCGGGCCGGCGCCGCGCACCGAGACCGGGTCCCAGGCCCAGACCTCGCTGAGCAGCCGTTCCCGTTCGACCACCCGGCCGCCGCGCCGGGCCAGGGCGAGCAGCAGGTCGAACTCGATGCGGGTCAGGTGCACCGCCTCCCCCGCCAGCACGACCCGGCGGGTGCCCGGGTCGACGGTGAGGACGTCGAACTGCAGCAGCGTCTGCGGGTCGGTGGCGGGTGCCCGCTCGGCGGCCAGCGCGGCGGCCCGCTCCACCCGGCGCAGCAGCGCGGCGATCCGGGCGACCAGCTCGCGCGGGCTGAACGGTTTGGTCAGGTAGTCGTCGGCGCCCACGGCCAGGCCGATCAGCCTGTCGGCCTCCTCGTCGCGGGCGGTCAGCATCAGCACCGGTACCGGACGCCCGGCCTGGATGCGGCGGCACACCTCGTGTCCGCCCAGTCCCGGCCGCATCACGTCGAGCACCACCGCGTCGTAGGCCCGGCGGTGCGCCGCGTCGACGGCGGCCGGCCCGTCGTACACGGCGTCGACCGCATAGCCCTCGCTGCGCAGCCGGCGCACCACGGCGTCCGAGATCGCCCGGTCGTCCTCGACCACCAGCAGGTGGCGTCCCGCGGGGGTGGCCGCCGCGGAGGGAGTGGAGATCACGTCGGCGAAACTAGCGCGCCGGGCCGGGAGGGACGGTGAGGACGATGTAGAGATTCCGTGGTGACCGGCGTTCACCCCGCACCGCGCCGACGGACCACCACGGCGACGGTGTCCGGAATGGCCGGCGCGGACGGCGTGTTCACCGCGAGGAGTCCATGCACGTGAAACCCGAAGGGACGTTCCATGCCCAGGCTGCAAAGCACCGCGATCGGTCCGCTGCGACGCGGCCTCGCCCGCGCGATGACCGTGGGACTGAGTTTCCTCCGGCGCACACCGCTGGCGCCGCGGAACACCGTCGTCCTGCAGTACGTCGGGCCCAAGTCGGGCCGCACCATCAGGCTGCCGGTCTGGGCGGTGCAGGTCGGGAAGGACTGGGTCATCTGCGTCGGGGCGAGCGAGGTGAAGACCTGGTGGCGCACCTTCCGCAGCGAACTTCCGGCGGTCATCGACACCGGGCGCGGGCAACAGCAGGTACGGGGAAAGCTGGTGACCGACGAGAGTGAGCGTGCCTCACTGCTCGAGACCTACTACACGGCGATCCCTTCGGCGCAGCGCGGTCTCGGCGCGGAGCCGCCCGTGCTGCGGTTCCGGCCCGCCGCCTGAACGGCGGGCCGGATCGCCCGCCCGGTCAGGCCAGCGCGTCGGCCAGCGGGATGTGCGCCAGCCCGAGCGCCTCGGCCACCGGCTGGTTGGTCACCTGGCCGGCGTAGGTGTTCAGGCCCTTGGCCAGCGCGGCGTCGTCGTTCAGCGCCTGCTTCCAGCCCTTGTTCGCCAGCTCGACCGTGTACGGCAGCGTGACGTTGGTCAGCGCGTAGGTGGAGGTGTGCGGCACCGCACCGGGCATGTTGGCCACGCAGTAGAACATCGAGTCGTGCACCCGGTAGGTCGGGTCGGCGTGCGTGGTGGGCCGGGAGTCCTCGAAGCAGCCGCCCTGGTCGATCGAGATGTCGACCAGCACACTGCCCGGCTTCATCCGCTTCACCAGGTCGTTGCTGACCAGCTTGGGCGCCTTGGCGCCGGGCACCAGCACCGCGCCGATCACCAGGTCGGCGTCCAGCACGGCCCGTTCCACCTCGAGGGTGTTGGACGAGACGGTCTGG
>DAIOVT010000496.1:0-3152 GCA_036758885.1 Kineosporiaceae bacterium | reverse complement strand
AGTCGGTGGCCCTGATCGGGGTCAGTCGCCGGTCCAGCCGGGCCGGCAACCGGCTGCTGCACGCGATCCAGGCGGCCGGGTATCGCGGCCGGCTCTACGTCGTGCACCCCCAGGCCGGCGAGATCGAAGGTGTACCCGCCTTCCGGGGCCCCGACGACCTCCCCGGTCCGGTCGACCTGGCGGTGATCGCGGTGCCGAGTTCGGCCGTGCTCGAGGTGGTCGACGCCTGCGCCGAGGGCGGGGTGCGCGCCGTGCTGGTGGCCTCGAGCGGGTTCGCCGAGTCGGGGGCCGAGGGCGCCCTGCTGCAGGCCGAACTGGTGCGCCGGACCAGGGCCGGTGGCATGCGGCTGGTCGGTCCCGGTTCGTGGGGGCTGGGCAACGCCGACCCCGGGGTTCGGCTGAATCTGGTGCCGCTGACCGATCTGCCCAAGTCCGGCAGGCTGGGCGTGTTCTGCGAGTCCGGGGCGTTGTCGGTCGCGGTGCTCGACCTGGCCACCCGGCAGAACATCGGCATCTCCTCGTTCCTGTCGGCCGGCGAGCGCGCCGACGTCTCGGCGAACGACTGTCTGCAGTACTGGGCCGAGGACCCGGGCACCGATGCGATCGCGCTGTACCTGGAGAGCACCGGCAACCCGCGGAAGTTCTTCCGGATCGCCCGCCGGATCGGCCGGCAGAAGCCGATCATCGTGCTGACCTCGGGCACCTCCGGGTTCGTCGTCGGTGCCCGGTCGCCGAACGAGGCCTTCGACTCGATGCTCACCCAGGCGGGCTGCATCAGGGTCAAGGACCTGCAGATGCTGATGGACGTCGCCCGGCTGCTCGCGGACCAGCCGTTGCCCGCGGGCGATCGGGTGGCGGTGATCGCGAACAGCCCGAGCCTGGCTCGGCTGACGGCCGACACCTGCCTGGCCCGCGACCTGCGCGTCGTCCGCGGCCCGATCGCCGTCGAACCCGAGGCGGACGAGGTGTTCGCCGCCGCGGTCGCCGACGCCCAGCGAGACGAACGGGTCGACGCCGTGGTCGCCGTGCACGCGCCGATCGCCGGTGGCGACGGACGTGCCCTGGCCAGGTTGCTGGCCCGCGGCAGCGGTGACCCCGACCGCCGGGGCACGCCGTTGGTCGCCTGCCTGATCGGCAGTCACGAGGGGCCGGTGCTGAACCACGCGACCGCCTCCATCACCCTGCCGGCGGGCGCCCCCGGGAACACCTCGGCCGATGGTTCCACTGCCCCGGACGGCACCTCGAGCACCTCGGCCGACGGCTCGAACCCGGTCGCGGAGCCGGCTCCGTCCACCGGAACCGTCGCCGAACCGCCACCTGTCGCCGACCCCGCGGCGACCCCGCCGAGCGGTGCCACACCGCCCCCGCCCGCCCCGTTCGCGCCGGTGCCGGTGACCGGGCCGGGCGAGAGCGGCACCGAGGATGCCCAGGTACAGGTCCCGCTGCGGCACGACCCGCGCCAGGTGCCCTCGTACCCGACTCCCGAGGCGGCCGCCGACGCCTTGGCCGCGGTGGTCGGCTACGTCAAGTGGCGGGGCGAGGACCTGGGCCGGTTCACCGAGCTGGAGGGCATCGACGAGGCCGGTGCCCGGGCCCTGGTCGAGGAGCACCTGGTCGACCACCCGGACGGTGTCGAGCTCGACCAGGCGACCACGGCGAAGCTGCTCGGCATGTACGGCATCTCGTTGTGGCCGACGATCACCGTGCAGGACGCCGACGAGGCGGTCGCCGCGGCCGATCAGCTGGGCTGGCCGGTCGCGCTGAAGTGCTCGGCCCCGCAGCTGCGGCACCGGGTCGACCTGGGCGGCGTCCGGCTGGACATCGAGGACCCGGACACCCTGCGCCGCATGGTCGGCCAGATGCGCGAGCGGATCGTCGCCGTCCACGGTGGCGAGCTGCTGGTGCAGCGGATGGCCGAGCCCGGGGTGGCCTGTGTCATCAGCTGCGTCGAGGACCGGCACTTCGGTCCGGTGGTCTCGTTCGGTCTCGGCGGTGACGCGAGTGAGCTGCTCGGCGACATGGCCCACCGGATCGCACCGCTCACGGATCGTGACATCGCCGGGATGATCCGATCGATCCGCGCGGCTCCGAAGCTCTTCGGACGGCGCGGTGTTCCCCCGGCCGACCTGGACTCCCTGGGCGATCTGGTCACCCGGCTGGCCGCGTTGAACGACGACCTGCACGACGTCGCCGGGGTGGAGTTCAACCCGGTGGTGGTCTCGGACAAGGGACTGGCGGTGCTCTCGGCGACCGTGCGACTGGCCCACCTCGCCACCCGTGCGGACGCCAGGCGCGAGCTCAGCACGTCATGATCGGCAGGTCATGATCGGCTCGGGTGCCCGAGGTCACCGCGCGGAGATGACAGGATGGCTCAATGCGTGAGCGACCTCTGACGACGAGGCGGACTGCTGTGGGGCAATGGGCGAGTCTGCGCGAGGACGTCGAACGGGCGGGCTACTACCCCGACTTCGTCTGCGACGTGTTGGAGATCGCAGCCGGCGGTGAAGAGGTGCGTGCCTTCCTGGTGCATCCCGAGACCACCTTCGACCGGGACGAGATCCGGCGGCACGTCACCGTGCTGGTGCTGACCCCGACCCGGCTCGTGGTGGCGCACGCCGACGACCACGAGCCCGACGCGGTCAGCCAGGAGCCGTATGCGTCGGCGAGCTCGGAATCCGTTGCGCTGCACCAGATTCGGTCGCTGGTACTGACCCAGGCGGTGGCGCGGCCGGCGGAGCACAAGCGGGGCGACCCGCCCCGGGAACTGACCGTCGGCATCGGCTGGGGCGCGGTCCGCCGGCTGGACATGGAACCGGCCGGTTGCAGCGACCCCGAGTGCGAGGCCGACCACGGGTACACCGGTACCTCGAGCTCCGACGACATCATGTTGCGGCTCTCCGCCGACGCGGAGGGCGCCACCGCCGTCCAGGCGGCGATGGCCTTCGTACGGGAGCTCTCCGCGGCCATCGCCCTGGCCGGCCGGCCACGCTGAGTGATGCGCCGGCGGCTGGGTTCGGTGCGGTCATGAGCGTCTCGGGCGTTCCGGCGCAGGCCGGTCTGGAGGCGGTGCTGCCCGCTGCGGCACAGGTGCTCGGGGTGAACCTGTTCGGCACCGACGAACCTCGCCCGATCGAGCTGCCGCCCGCCCGGCG
>DAIOVT010000495.1:2247-3152 GCA_036758885.1 Kineosporiaceae bacterium | reverse complement strand
GTTCAAGGTCGAGATCAAGGACGACCTGTCGTCGGCGGATCTGGCGGTGAACCTGTCGGTGATGGACGTCGGCACCCGGGCACCGGCATCGCCCGACCGGTCCAGCCCCATCGCCGCGCGGAGCAAGGATCCCGCCCAGCGCGGCAGCTACGTCGCCGACGTCACGGCATCGGCGGACGCCTCGGTGATCGCCGCCTGGATCAAGCTGCCCACCGGCACCGACAGCGCGACCGGGAAACGGATCTACCAGGAGAAGATCGCCCTGTGGCGCGGCGAGGACCAGGCGATCGTTTTCGACGGTCCGGAGCTGACGTCCGGCGGCGATCTTGTGATCAGCCCCGACGGACAGTGGTTCGGCTGGTCCCGGCGGCCCGAGGGGGCGACCCGCACGCTGCTGCACGTGGCCGATCTGTCGAAGGGCGCCGGCTCCGGGCGGCCGCCGACCGGTTGGGACACACCCGAGAGCTGCGGATCCCGGCTGACCTTCCTGCCGGCGCCGGCGAACGAAGCCATCGCGATCTGCCGGACGAGCGTCGGCGGCCTGATCCGGCTCGACGCAACCGGCAAACAGCTCTCGGTGAGCAGGCCCTCGATCAAGTGCCAGGGGTTCGGCCGGGATTCCTTCACCGTCTCGCCGAACGGCCGGCACCTGGCCTGTGAGGTCTACGCACCGAAGGCGAAGTCGGGCGTGGGACTGATCGACCTCGACGGTTCCGAGACACGGCTCGAGAGCCTGAACACCTCCAGCCCGTCACTGCTCTGGGCCACCGACTCGGCCGAGGTCGCCGTGATCACCAGCAAGGCGCTCTACTTCACGTCGGCGAACTAGCCCGGGGACGTTCGTCGTCCCGATCGCGACCCGGCGCGACCGGCGGCTCAATCGTCGTCGTCGTCCCAGAGCCGGG
>DAIOVT010000495.1:0-2237 GCA_036758885.1 Kineosporiaceae bacterium | reverse complement strand
GCCGGGTCCGTGCGGAGAGCAACTCGAGCTCCGGACGGCGCGCCACCAGCTCCTCGCAGGACTGCAGCACCTCGCGGCACCAGCCGGCGTCGGCGCCGGTGATCGCGATGCCCAGCTCCGCGCGGCGATGCAGATCGTGGTTGCCGGTCTCGGCGACGCTGACCGGGAACCGCTTGGCCAGTTCCGCCAGCACCGGCCGCACCAGGCCGCGCTTCTGCTTCAGCGAGTGCACGTCCCCGAGCAGGACGTCCAGCCGCAGACTCGCGACGATCATGCGACGGCCACCGGCCCCTCGTGGTGGAGGGGCCGGTGGCCGTCGTTGTGGCTCTTCACGATGAGCGTCAGGCTCAGACCCTCGGCTTCTCGCGCATCTCGAAGGTCTCGATCACGTCATCGACCTTGATGTCGTTGAACGACCCCAGTCCGATACCGCACTCGTAACCCTCGCGGACCTCGGTGGCGTCGTCCTTGAACCGCTTGAGCGAGTCGATCGACAGGTTGTCGCCGACCACGACGCCGTCCCGCAGCAGCCGGGCCTTGGAGTTGCGCCGGATCTCTCCGGAGCGCACCAGGGAACCCGCGATGTTGCCGAACTTGCTGGAGCGGAAGACCTCTCGCACCTCGGCGGTACCGAGCTGCACCTCTTCGTACTCCGGCTTGAGCATGCCCTTGAGCGCGTTCTCGACGTCCTCGATGGCCTGGTAGATGATCGTGTAGAAGCGCATGTCGACGCCCTCACGATCGGCCAGCTCGGCGACCCGCTCGGCGGGACGCACGTTGAACCCGATGATCACGGCGTTGTCCACCGTGGCCAGGTTGACGTCGTTCTGCGTGATCGCACCGACACCGCGGTGGATCACCGACAACTGCACCTGCTCGTCGACATCGATCTTGAGCAGCGCGTCCTCGAGCGCCTCGACCGAACCGGAGACGTCGCCCTTGAGGATCAGGTTGAGGGTCTGCACCTTGCCCTGCTCCAGGGCCTTGGTGAAGTCCTCCAGGCTGATCCGCTTGCGGCGCTTGGCCAGGGTCGCGGCCCGCTCGACGGCCTCACGCTTCTCGGCGATCTGCCGAGCCGTGCGGTCGTCGGGCGCGACGATGAACGAGTCACCGGCGCGCGGCACCGAGGTCAGACCGAGCACCTGGACCGGCCGCGAGGGCAGCGCGACGTCGAGCGCCTCGCCGTTCTCGTCGAGCATCGCCCGCACCCGGCCGTGGGCCGTGCCGGTGACGATCGAGTCGCCGACCGCGAGTGTTCCGGACTGCACCAGAACCGTGGCCAACGGGCCCCGGCCCTTGTCGAGGCTGGCCTCGACCGCCACACCGCGAGCCGCCTTGTCGGGGTTGGCCCGCAGGTCGAGCGCGGCGTCGGCGGTCAGCAGGATCGCCTCGAGCAGCGCGTCGATGTTCAACCGCTGCTTCGCCGAGACCTCGACGAACATGGTGTCGCCGCCGTACTCCTCGGCCACCAGGTTGTACTCGGTCAGCTGCTGGCGGATCTTGTCGGGGTTGGCCCCCTCCTTGTCCACCTTGTTCACCGCGACCACGATCGGCACACCGGCCGCCTGCGCGTGGTTCAGCGCCTCGATGGTCTGTGGCATCACACCGTCGTCGGCCGCCACCACGAGGATCGCGATGTCGGTGACCTTCGCGCCTCGGGCACGCATGGCGGTGAACGCCTCGTGACCCGGGGTGTCGATGAAGGTCAGCGCACGGTCGACACCCTCGTGGGTGAAGTGCACCTGGTAGGCGCCGATGTGCTGGGTGATGCCGCCGGCCTCGCCCTCGACCACGTTCGCCGAACGGATCGCGTCGAGCAGCTTGGTCTTTCCGTGGTCGACGTGACCCATCACGGTGACCACCGGCGGACGCGGCTCGAGCATGTCCTCCTCGCCCTCGGCCTCGGCCTCGAGGTCGATGTCGAAGGACTCGAGCAGCTCACGGTCCTCGTCCTCGGGCGAGACGATCTGGATGTCGTACCCCAGTTCGGCGCCGAGCAGGGCGAACGTGTCCTCGTCGAGCGACTGGGTGGCGGTCGCCATCTCACCGAGGGTGATCAGCACCGACACCAGACCCGCCGGGTTGGCATTGATCTTCTCGGCGAAGTCGGTCAGCGAGGAACCACGACGCAACCGGACGACGGTCGTGCCGTCGCCGCGGGGAATGAAGATGCCGCCCGCGGTGGGCGCCTGCATCTGGTCGAATTCCTGGCGCTTCTGCCGCTTCGACTTCTTGAC
>DAIOVT010000494.1:0-3163 GCA_036758885.1 Kineosporiaceae bacterium | reverse complement strand
CCGTGCTCGAACACCGGATCCTCGGTGTCGTTGGGCACGTCGGACTGGGATGCGCGGACGGCAGCGGCGGATCGGGGCACTTCGAAGGGCAGGCTGCCCTGCGGCGGGACCGCCCCGGTCAGCACGTCGGCCAGCGCTGCGTCGCTGGCACCGACGCTGGTGAGGATCGCCGTGGCGAACTCGGTGAACGGGGTCAGGATGGCCGGCCGCTCCAGGTTGGCGTCGATGATCAACGGGGTCACCGCTGCGATCTCGCGCAGCAAGGCGAGCCGCCCGGGCCGGTAGTCCAGCGTGCCCTGGTGGAAGAACTCCTCCAGGAACAGATCGTCGCGCGGGGAGAACGGGGCCGGCAGTCGGACCACCGCGACATCGGCCTCAGCCGGGTCGGCGACGACCTCACCGAGCCGGGCCACCTCCTCGTCCGCGACGCCCTCGACGTACACCTTCAGCCCCGACCGCAGTGGCAGTGCCGGCGCATCGCCGATCGGCTCGTTGCGCAGCAGCACCAGACATTCCGCCTGCGCCCGGTGACCGGCAGCGCGGAAGTCCTCGCGGCCGACGATCTCCCCAGCCGCGTCCTCGTCGACGAAGGGGTCGTCGAACAGTCCGAGCTGGAATTTGACGATCAGCAGCCGCCGGACCGACTCGTCGAGGCGCTGCTGGCTGATCAGGCCCTCTTCGACGGCCTGCCGCAGGAGATCGGTCCGTGCCTCGCCGCCGAACTGGTCGGCACCGGCGTTGACGACCTTGGCGACTCGCTCCAGCTCCGACAGCTGCTCGACGCCCCAGGCACGCGCCGGCAAAGGCTTGCCGAACGCCACCATGCCGGTGACCAGACCCCAGTCGGTGCAGATGACTCCGGTGTATCCGAGCTGCTCGCGCAGCAGACCGGTGAGAATCTGCCGGTTGAAACCGAACCCGACCTCCTCGATCGCCTCGCCGTCCAGCTCGAGACCGATCGGCCGACCGTAGTAGGGCATCAGCGCCGACGTGCCGACCTCGATCGCCCGCCGGAATGGCACCAGGTGATCCTCGAACCGCCCGCCGGGATAGACCTGCTCCCGCCCGTACGGGAAGTGCGGGTCCTCGCCGTCGCGCTGCGGACCACCGCCGGGGAAGTGCTTGGTCATCGTGGCGACCGAGGTCGGACCGAGTTCACGGTCCAGCTGGAAGCCCTCGATGTAGGCGGCCGCCACCTCGGCGACGAAGCTGCTGTCGTTGCCGAAGGTGTGGAACTGGCGTCCCCAGCGGGGCTCGGTGCCGAGATCGATCTGCGGGTGCAGGCTGGAGCGGATGCCGACGGCCACATACTCCTGGCGGGCGATGTCGGCGAACTCTCGTACCCGCTCGGGATCCTGCAGGGCGGCGAGGCCAAGCGGCTCCGGCCAGGCCGACATGTCGCCGGCGGCGAACGCGGCACCGCGGTTCTCGGAGAAGGAATGGCGGGGGTCGCTGCTGACGGTCACCGGGATCGAGTGCGGCGTGGTGGCCGCCAGTTGCTGCAGCGCGTTCGACCACTGTGCTGACTCCCGCGGCGACGGCATGGCGTGCACATTGACGTGGTTGATCAGCTTGTCGATCACGACCTCGCGAGTGGAGGAGCGAGCCATTGCGCCGTCGCCCTCCATCAGCGTGCCGCCGGGTCCCACCTCGATGATGTCGTGGAAGAACAGCCCGACCTTCTCCTCGACCGAGAGTCGACCGACGAGATCATCGGCGCGCTCGGCGGGGGAGCGCCGAGGATCCTCGAACGGCGCCATCTGCTGATCATGGTCAAGATCTCGGAAGACCGTTCCGTCTGGCGCGGTCAAGGTCTGCAGCTGCGGCTTGGGCACGTCATCGTCCTTAACTGTCAGTGATGCTGGACTGGTGGTGGGGTTCCGGCCGGGGCCGATGGCCCGATCACGGGAGCAGTCTCATGATGTCGTATTCCAGCTGGTAGGCCGGGCCGAGGCTCGGCACGCGGTCGGCGATGGCCGCGAGCCGTTCGGGCCGCCAAGCCGGCCAGGGCGCCTGATGATCGTGGACGAAGCTCACCCAGCATCGATGCATCAGATCGGCAAGCTCCTGGGGCGGATCCACTCCGCAGGTTTGCCCGACCCGAGGCGCATCGAGCAGATCCCAGACATACGGCAGCTCCGCGCAGTGACTGGCCAGCCCGGTCTCGGGATGGCGGAGGCGGAAGTCGTAGAGCCAGGTCGGTGCTGACCCGCGCAGTTCCGCCCACCTGACCAGCGGGACGCGGAAGAGGGTCTCGGTCAGCAGCTGTCCGACGACGGTGGTGGCGGGGCCGCCGGGCAGCGCAGCACAACCGGCGGCGACAGTCTCCACCAACGGCCCGTACGGCGACGTCCGCAGCAGTGGTTTGAGGTCGTGATCGGCCAACAGCGGTGCGTACTGCTGGCCGAGGGCGGTGAACTCGTGGCTGGTGGCCCCGGCGATCAGCGGAATGTCAGAACTGGTGCCCGCCGCCAGTGCCGCGGTGATGTGGTGCGGAATCAGGTCGCCGTCCAGGTATGGCTGGTAGGCGAGCGTGCCCTCTATGCCGCCTTGGGCAATGCCCTGGAGAGCATCGGCCAGGTTGCGCGGTGGGGGTCGGTGCCCGATCCTGGCCTGCAGATCGAGGATCTGGTCCTCGCTGAGGGCTGCGAGCCCAGCCTTGGTCCACGGCACACCCGCGAGCTCGGCCAGTGCTCGACCATGGGCGGCCGCGGTCTCGGTGGACTGGACCTCCAGTGGCCCGGACTGGCTGATCGCCGCACCGAACAAGCCTCGAGCCTGCTCGGTGACGAGCAGGGCCCAGACCGAGCCGCCGCCGGCGGACTGACCCGCGATGCAGACGTTGTCGGGGTCACCGCCGAACTCGGTGATGTTGCGCCGCACCCAGCGCAGCGCCTCGATCTGGTCGAGCAGACCGCGATTGTGCGGTGCATCGGGGATCCAGCCGAAACCGTCGAATCCCAGTCGGTAGGAGAGGGTGACCGTGACAACGCCGTCCCGGTTGAAGGCGCGGCCGTCATACCAAGGACTGGCTGGTGATCCGGCCTCGAAGCCGCCGCCGTGAATCCAGACCATGACCGGCAACGGTCCCGTGCGCTCGGTCGGCGCCCAGACGTTCAGGGTCAGGCAGTCCTCGCTCATCGGCGGGGGACCGACGCCGGGG
>DAIOVT010000493.1:0-3188 GCA_036758885.1 Kineosporiaceae bacterium | reverse complement strand
GCTGGACATCTTCGTGCTGGAGGGCACCGTGATCCGCGGGCCGGACGGCTCCGGGGCGATGGACATGTTCGCCGACCGCCCGATGATCGACTGGGTGACCGAGCTGTGCGAGGCGGCCTCGATCGTGGTCGCGATCGGCGACTGCGCCTGCTGGGGCGGCATTCCGGCGATGGAGCCGAACCCCAGCGACTCCACCGGACTGCAGTTCCACAAGCGCGACAAGGGTGGCTTCCTCGGGCCCGACTGGCGATCGAAGTCCGGTCTGCCCGTGATCAACATCCCCGGCTGCCCGGCGCACCCCGACTGGATCACCCAGATCCTGGTGGCCCTGGCCACCGGCCGGGCCGGCGACATCGCCCTGGACGACCTGCACCGGCCGCAGACGTTCTTCAAGACGTTCACCCAAACCGGTTGCACCAGAGTGCAGTTCTTCGAGTACAAGCAGTCGACGATGTCCTTCGGCGAGGGCACCCGCACCGGCTGTCTGTTCTACGAGTTCGGCTGCCGCGGCCCGATGACCCACTCCCCGTGCAACCGCATCCTGTGGAACCGGCAGTCGTCCAAGACCCGCGCCGGAATGCCCTGCCTGGGCTGCACCGAACCCGAGTTCCCGTTCTTCGACCTGGCCGCGGGAACGGTGTTCAAGACCCAGAAGGTCTCCGGGGCGATCCCGAAGGAGGTTCCCGAGGGAACCGACCACATCACTTATATGGCGCACGCCGCGGCGGCCCGGATCGCGGCGCCGCAATGGTCCAAGGAAGACATGTTCGTGGTGTGAGGCCGGCCCGACCACTCCCACCCGGCACCCGGTAAGACCCCCCGAAAGGACACCCCCACGATGACCGCAGTGGACAATCCGGCCGCGGTACCCGCGCCGGCCGACGCCGTCGATCTGTTCGTCTCGCCGCTGGGCCGGGTCGAGGGCGACCTCGACGTCAGGGTGACCGTCGAGAACGGCATGGTCACCTCGGCCTGGACGACGGCCGCGATGTTCCGCGGATTCGAGATCATCCTCAAGGGCAAGGACCCTCAGGCCGGACTGGTGGTGACGCCACGGATCTGCGGGATCTGCGGCGGCAGCCACCTGTACAAGGCCTGTTACGCGCTCGACACCGCATGGTCGACGCACGTGCCGCAGAACGCCACCCTGATCCGCAACATCGCCCAGGCCTGCGAGACGCTGCAGTCGATCCCGCGCTACTTCTACGCACTGTTCGCGATCGACCTGGTGAACAAGAACTACGCCTCCTCCCCGCTCTACGACGAGGCGGTGCGCCGGTTCGCGCCGTACGTGGGCACCTCGTACCAGAAGGGCGTCGTGCTCTCGAGCAAGCCGGTCGAGGTCTACGCGATCTTCGGCGGGCAGTGGCCGCACAGTTCGTTCATGGTCCCCGGTGGGGTGATGTCCGCACCGAATCTGGCCGACATCACCCGGGCCACGGCGATCCTGCACCACTGGAAGGACAACTGGCTCGAGAAGGAGTGGCTGGGCTGCTCCGTCGAACGCTGGATGGAGATCCAGACCTGGGACGACATGCTCGCCTGGGTCGACGAGAACGAATCGCAGTACAACTCCGACTGCGGCTTCTTCATCCGCTACGCCCGCGACATCGGCCTGCACACCTACGGCGCCGGTTGCGGTGACTTCCTCGCCTCCGGAACGTATTTCGAGCCGTCGCTGTACGAGAACCCCACCGTCGAGGGCCGGCAGGACGCACTGATCGGCCGCGGCGGCATCTACGCCCACGGCCGGCACCTGCCGTACGACCAGTTACGGGTCAGCGAGGACGTGACGCACGCCTACTACCAGGGTTCGCGGCCGCTGCACCCGTGGGACGGCGAGACCGTGCCGGTCGACCCGCGCAACGCCAAGGACAAGTACAGCTGGGCCAAGTCGCCCCGCTACGACGTGCCCGACCTCGGCCGGATCCCGATGGAGACCGGCCCGCTGGCCCGCCGGGTGGTCGCCGCCGGTCCCGACCGGCTGCCCCATCAGGACAACGATCCGCTGTTCGCCGACATGCTGCGGGTGCTCGGTCCCTCGGTGTTCGTGCGGCAGATGGCTCGCATGCACGAGGCGCCGAAGTACTTCACCTGGGTGATGGACTGGCTCTCCCGGGTCGATCTGCAGGAGTCCTTCCACACCAAGCCGACCGAGCACCCGGCCGGCCGCGGCTGGGGGGCCACCGAGGCCGCCCGCGGCGCGCTGCAGGACTGGATCGTGCTGGAGAACGGCAAGATCGAGAACTATCAGGTGATCACCCCGACGGCCTGGAACATCGGGCCGCGGGACGGCGAGGGAACCCTGGGCCCGATCGAACAGGCCCTCGTCGGCACCCCCATCGTGGACATGGAGGACCCGGTCGAGCTCGGTCACGTGGCCCGCTCCTTCGACTCCTGCCTCGTCTGCACCGTGCACGCCTACGACGGGAAGACCGGCCGTGAGCTCAGCCGATTCGTTGTCAACGGAATGGTCTGAGGCCGAACCGGTCTCGGCCTCCACTCAGTCGTCCGGGCACTCACCCGCGCCGTTCCAGCTGCTGGACGACGGCTTCGCGCCGCCGCAGTGCGACCTGGTCGTGATCGGCTGCGGCAACCTGCTGCGCGGTGACGATGCCGTCGGCCCGCTGCTGATCCGGCAGTTGCACGGTGCCGGCGTGCCCGCCGGCGTGCGACTGGTCGACGGCGGCACGGCCGGTATGGACGCCGCCTTCGCCATGCGCGGGGCCCGGGCCGCGGTGATCGTGGACGCCGCGAACACCGGCGCCGAACCGGGCACGATCTACCGGGTGCCGGCGGAGCAGCTGACCCAGCTGCCGCCGTTGTCGGGTCTGCACTCGCACAACTTCCGCTGGGACCACGCCCTCGCCTTCGCCGACTGGCTGCTGGGACCGCAGCGTCCACAGGACGTGACGGTGCTGCTGGTCGAGGGGCAGAGCTACTCGCCGGGGGCCGCCCTGAGCGCTCCGGTGGCCGATGCCGTCACCGAGGTGATCAACCTGCTGTACCGCGACTTCCCCGCCCTGACGGCGAGCGGCCCGGGTGAGCCCGGACCGGCTGAACCCGCCGAACCCGAACTCCGCGTGGAGATCTCGGCCTCGGGCTCGCTGCACCTGGACGCTGCGCTGAGCGCCCGGTACTTCCCGGGTGACGCCCTGGTCGCCGTGCTCGAGCACGACGACCACCCC
>DAIOVT010000492.1:0-3189 GCA_036758885.1 Kineosporiaceae bacterium | reverse complement strand
GGACCTCGAGCTCGCGGATCTGCATACGGCGAGCCTAGACCTCTACTCGGACAGGGGGTTTCGTCGTCCCGTTCGCCCACAGATCGAGCTGGGCGACGAATCGGCGGCCGTCCTGGCGCCAGTCCAGGTACTCCAGGGCCGCGGTGCGCCCGGCCTGCGAGGTGCGCTCGCGCAGGGCCCGGTCGGCGGCCAGCCGACGGACGGCGCTCTCGGCCGCACCGACGTCACCGAAGGGCACCACCAGTCCGCAGTCGAACCGCTTGACCAGGTCGACCGACACCGCATTGGGCGTGGTCACCACCGGAACACCGAAACCCATGTACTCCATCAGCTTGGTCGGGCGGCTGTGCGCATAGTTGGGTTCGTCGTGCAGCAGCGAGAGCCCGGCGCAGGCGCCGTCCAGCAGTTGCAGGGCGATGTCGTTGGGCACGAAGCCGTGGTGGTACAGCAGCCCGCTGCGATGGGCCTGATCGATCTGGTCGGCGCAGTCGGCATCGGCGGGTCCGATCAGTTCCAGCCGCAACCCGCTGCCGGCCAGCCGGCGGCCGAGCTCGACCAGCTCCAGGGCGCCCCGGGCCCGGGTCAGCCTGCCCAGGTAGACCACACGAGAGTCCCCGGCCGGCAACGGTTCGGCGGCCGGCACGAACGAGCTGTTCGGCACCACCGGGTGCGCACTGCGGAAGCGCGTGGAGTAGGCGTCCTCGGCGAGCAGCAGCTCGACGGTGCGCTCGGCCCGCGACTCGAGGGCGCGCACGGCGAGCGCCGCCGGCCCCCTGAGCACCCCGGGCAGCCAGGAGCGCATGCCCAGCGCCGCGGCGGTGTCCTCGTGAACGTCCCAGACCGGCACCACGCCGGCGGCGCGGGCCGCGCGCGGAATGTTCCACAGCGCCGTCACCAGCTCGGGGTCGTGCACCAGGACGACGTCGTGATGGGCAGCCTCGGCCCGAACCGTCGCGCGCGCCGCACGAACCGCCCCCAGCCGCCGCTTGCCCCGGGCCCGCGGGAGGTCGAGTGCCCGGACGCCGACCGGCGGGGTGCGGCCGAAGGCGCTGAACGGCGCCGCGTAGGTGACCGAGGCGCCCGCCTCGAGCAGGGAGGCCAACTGCCGATGCCTGATCCGGGCGTCCTCGGGGTCGTGCACGACCGTCACGATCAGCACCCGCAGACCGGCGGCACTGACCGGCTCGGCGATCCCGGTCGACCGGACGCTGATCGGCGCTTCGACGGTCTCGGTCGACCTGTTGGTCATCACGGTGATCCGCCGTTCCTCTTGCGCCGGAAGCGTTATCGACCGGTGCGCACCGGGGAGGTCGTCGTCGGGGAGGGTCACCGTCAAGGGAGCCTCGACCACAGGAGATCGACCGGGAACCGGTCCGGGGGCCAAGCCGGTCATTCCACCACCCTTCCGAAACGCACGACTCTCAGTAGTCATGAGACTACTGTGGGGCTCCATCGCCGTGGATTCCGTCAGCGCCGGGTCGGGTGTTCTGCCGATCCGAACCATTCACGGCAGGCAGGAAGGACGACCGGCCGAGGGAGGGTGACGTGGGGCGCGCACGACGCGGGATCGCCCGCCTGCGACGATCGGTATCGGCCGAACCACCGACCCTTCTGCTCCGCCGAACAGCCCATGCGGCAAGAGGTTTGGTCATCATCGCGCGCACCGGCGGGTTCGACCGGGACTGGTACGCGCTGCAGCGGCGGCGAGCGAGCACCCGGCGGGGTCCGGGTCTGTTCTGGGCCGGGCACTACCTCCTGATCGGCCGGCGCCGGGGCCTGTCACCGCACCCGCTGGTCGAGCCCTCGTACATCGGCGGGCCGTCGTGGCGGTCGGCCTGTCAGGACCCACTGATCACCGTGCTGCGGTCGAACCGGCCCGTGGCCCCGCACCCGTTCATCGATCCGATGGTCTGGATGCGATCCCATCCGCAGGCGGCACAGCATCGCTGGGGATGGTTCGGCCACTTCCTCAGCACCGGCACCGGTTCCACCGCAACGCCGTTGCCGGCCGGGGCCCCACACGGCCCGGCGACCCTGGCCGAGGCACACGCCTCGGTCCGCGCCGCGCTGCAGACCTGGATCGATTCCGAGGTGCTGCGCTCGGCACCGCGCACCAGCCGGCACTACGACGTGGCGGCGGCGGACCGGTTGTCCCGCGAACTCGCCGGTGTCGAACTGCCCATGACGGATCGGCCGCTGGTCAGCGTGGTGATGCCGGTGCGCGACCGGGCCGACGTCGTAGCCGGTGCCGTGCGCAGTGTGCTGGCGCAGACCTTGACCGAGTGGGAGTTGATCGTCGTCGACGACGGCTCGACCGACGCCTCACTCGCCCAGGTCCGTGCCGCCGCCGGCGCCGACCCCCGGGTCCGCGTGACATCCGTTGCCGCACAAGGTGTCAGCGCCGCGCGGAACACCGGTGCCGCGCTGGCCGGCGGTCGCTACCTGGCCTGGCTCGACTCCGACAACCAATGGCGCCCCGACTATCTGCGGTGCATGGTGGCCGCCCTGGAACGCAGCGGGGGCCGGGCCGGCTATGCCGATCTGATCGCCGTCCACGACGACGGCGGCTGGTCCTACCGGGCCTTCGCGCCCCCGGCCGATGAACAACGCAAGCACCTCGCCGTGGCCAACTTCGTCGACCTCAACGTGCTGATGGTGCGCGCCGATCTGCTCGCCGAGGTCGGCGGCTTCGACACCGGTCTGCGGCGGACCGTCGACCACGATCTGGTCTGGCGGCTGGCCGAGCGAGAACCCTTGCAGCACATCGGTGTTCTCGGGGCGCTCTACGCGGCCGGAGACCGTGCCGACCGGATCACCCGGGCCGAGCCGGCCGCCTGGCGCGAGGTGGTGAAGAACCGGCGTGGCATCGACTGGGCAGGTCTGCGTCGCAACGTCGGACGGCGCGACAAGAAGCTGATCAGCGTGCTGATCGCGGTCCAGGACCGGGAGACCGGCACCACCCCCGCGCTCTCCGCGGCCCGGTCGGCGCTGGCCACGGCCGATCACCCCGTCGAGGTGGTGTTCGCCGACGACCAGGGCGACCGGGCGACGTCCATGCTGCTGCGGGCCTTCGCCGAACTCGACGACCGGGTCAGCGTCGTCCGACTGCCCAAACGCGGTGGCCGGGCACTGGCCCTGAACACCGCGTTCGCGGCGTCCCGGGGGTTGCGGGTCATGGTGCTCGACCAG
>DAIOVT010000491.1:0-3189 GCA_036758885.1 Kineosporiaceae bacterium | reverse complement strand
CGGCCACCGTGGGCCGGCCCTCGACCGATCCTTCGACGTTGCGCAGCAGGTGGTCCCAAGACCCGGTCGAGTCGTTCCAGCGGTAGGCGCCGCCCACGTCGGTGCGAGCGATCGTGTCTCCGGCCGAGTCGGTGGTCAACCCGGTGACGAACCCGCCGCCCCAGTCGTCGCCGGGCACGAAACCCTCCGGCACCTGTGAGCCGCGTTCGTGCATCCACCACAGCAGTCCCGCGCCGATCGCGACCAGGAGCAGCACGAGCAGGATCGCCACCGGGGTACGGCCCCTGGCCGTCGTCGTGCGTCTCAGAACGTCACCCTTCCCCACGCACCGCCGGGTCTGCCTCGGTCGACCCGCCGGCGGTCACATCTGTCAGGGCCTGGCTCAGCAGTTGCACCGTGCGGGCGGAGTCGTGTCCCCGCAGCACGGCGTTGCGGGCGGCCCGCCCCCACCCTTCCCGCAAGGACGCATCGTTCGCCAGTCGGAGCAAGGCTTTTGCCAGCGCCGAGGTGTCGCCCGGAGCGATCAGCGTTCCGTTCTCGCCGTCGATCACGAGCTCCGGAATACCGGCGACGGGCGTGGTCACCACGGGGCGTCCGGAGGCCATCGCCTCCATCAGCACCACCGGCAGACCCTCGGCCTCGCTGGGCAGGACGACGACGTCGGACCAGGCGTACTGATCGGGCAGTTCGGCCTGGGAGACCGGTCCGAGCAGGTCGACCCGGTGGCTCAGCCCGAGCTCACGGATCTGTTCCTGCAGCGACTCACGCAGCGGTCCCGCGCCGATGATCCGCACCCGGCACGAGAGCGCCGGCTCGTCGGCGATCGCCCTGAGCAGATCTCCCGGACGCTTCTCCGGTACCAACCTGCCGACGTACAGGACCCGTAGTGCCGCATCAGGTTCGGACGGCGCCTCCCCGGCCGGGCGGGGACGAGCCGGGCGAGGGCGATAGGCCTGGGTGTCGACGCTCATCGGTACCACCCGCACCGTGGTGTGGCTGCCCTCGGGCAACAGCGCGTCGACCTGTGCGGCGCAGTACCGGGTGATCGCGGCGACGGCGTCGGTGGCGTCGAACTTGGCCGGCAGGTCGTGGGCCACCGGGTCGGCGAACTCGGTCGGCCCGTGCATCGCGATCGACCAGGTCCAGCGGTCGCCGTCGCGATGGTGCACCGAGTTGGCGAAAGCCGTTGCCAGCCGGGCGATGTCGGCGCCGTTGTTGGCGAAGTGCACGTGCAGGTGCCGGGCCGCCCGGGGCAGCATGGCCCGGTACAGCAACGCCGCCTCGGCCAGGTAGAAGAGTTGAAACGCCTTGGCCCGCGGTGAGTTCGGCCCGCTGCGCAGTGCGACGGCGAGGGCCGTGGCGAAGGCTCTCGGGTGGGTCAGCAGCACCTTCCCGGCACGGGCCGCGAGCAACGGGCGAGACCCCTCCTGCAGTGCCCGTGTGTGCGCGTTCTCGGCGCGCATCGTCGCCGAGATCAGCTCCTCGGGCGGGCACCGCCGGACGCTGTAACTGTCCACCAGCCAGCCGATCTCGCGCAGGGCGAGGATCTCCCGCTCGATGAAGGCGTGCGAGATCGACGGGTACTGGCTGACCAGGTAGGCCACCCGTCGTCCGGACGGCGCTCCCGTGCTACCGAACGCCTCGTCGTCAACGGTGGCGCCGGCCCGGGTGCTGTCGCCCCGGGTGCTGTCGCCCCGGGTGCTGTCGCCCCGGGTGCTGTCGTCCCGGGCCCAGGTGGTCCGGCGCCGGGAGAGCACCCGGCCGGCCAGCACGATCCCGGCATAGGCGGCGACGTCCATCGCCTGCCGGGGCCCGCCCCTGGCGAGCGGCAGCAGCGCCGAAAGCGTTGCCCCGGTGGTGGTCTCGCCGTCCAGGCTGGGCGCCTCGGGCAGATCGGGCAGGGCGGCCAGCTCACGGTTGCCGGCCGTCGTGCGTCGCCGCACCCGCACCAGTGAGCGGAGGTCTCGCGGCACCTGCACGTCGAAGTGCCCGGGCGAGGTCAGCCGCTGCCCGGGGCGGAAGAGTCGCTGCACGAACAGGTCGTCGGCGGTGATCGGCGGGAAGTCGGTGAACAGGGCGCGCCCCGCGCGGTTCAGGCCGTAGACGCCCAGACCGATCAGACCCTCTCTGACGTAGGGGGTCTGCGCATAGGTGCGGTAGTAGGCGCGCACCGGCGGTGAGCTGCTCCCGGTGCGGAACCTGATCGCCGGCGAGGCCACCGCCGGCCCCTCCGCGGTGAGCAGGGTGTCCCGCAGCGAGCGCAGGTCGCCGGCGCTGATCACGATGTCGGCGTCCAGGTAGATGCGCGGGAAGTGCCGCGCCGCGCCGTCCCCGGCGTTCAGCGCCGCCGACTTCGATGCCTCGGCGAGTTCCAGCACGGTGACGTCGCCCCCGGACGCATCGGCGAACCGCCGGGCGACGCCGGCGGTGTCGTCGGCACAGCCGTTGGCGACCACCACGATCTGCGCCTCGGCGGCCGCCGGCCCGGCGAGGCCCCGCAGACAGCGTTCGATCACCGCCTGCTCGTCGTGTGCCGGAACGATCACCGAGAACGCCGGGCCGGTATCGGCGGAACCGCTTTGCGACACCCGGCTCAGCCCTCCTCGCGCGGCACCCGGCCGCGCCGCCTGGCCGCCGCGCGGTACCGGAACGTCTCGGCCAGCGCCACCGCCGCGTACGGGCGGGCCAGGCCGGTGAGCTCGCGCGCGGCACCGGGCAGCTGCCGTCCGCGCAGGTCGCGCCGGAACCGGTCCCAGGTGGAGAGCACCCCGAGCCGGGCGAGCAGCCCGGACGGGAACCAGTCGCGTTCGGCGTAGCGGCGGGCCACCGTCAGCCGGCCCTCCTGCATCGGCTCCAGTTCGGCCGAGGCCTGCGCCGGATGCTCGTGGTAGAGGCAGCTGATCCTCGGCACGACGATTCCGGGCCCGCGTTCGAGCACCCTGATCCAGAAGTCCAGGTCCTCGGCGTACTTCTCCTTGGTGAACCCGCCGGCGGCCAGCGCCACGTCCCGGCGCACCATGGTGGCGCTGGGCACCAACGGGTTGTCCGGCCAGAGCGCGTCGGCGGGACCGAGCCTCTTCGCCCCGGCGCCGGAGTAGCCGTAGAGGCGTCCGGAGGGCACCGCGCGGGCCACCGTGCCGACGATCACGTGCTCCGGTGCGTGCCGCAGCAGCGTCTCGAGATGGCCGG
>DAIOVT010000490.1:1692-3200 GCA_036758885.1 Kineosporiaceae bacterium | reverse complement strand
CTGGTGTTTCCCGTGGACGATGGCCGCGAACGTGGGCACCAACGTCTGCCTGCGCAAGGTGGTCGGCGCCGACATCCTCAACCTGATCCGCGAGGAGGGCGTCACCCATTACTGCGGTGCCCCGATCGTGCACAGCATGATCCTGGACGCACCGGTCGAGCTGCGTGAGGGCATCGACCAGAATGTCAGCGGCATGATCGCGGCGGCTCCGCCCCCGCCGGCGGTGATCGAGGCGATGGAGGAGATGGGCTTCCACCTGACCCATGTCTACGGCCTCACCGAGACCTACGGCCCGGCCGCGGTCTGCGCGCCGCACACCTCGTGGCGCGATCTCGACCCGCGCGAGCAGGCCAGGGTGAACGGCCGCCAGGGCGTCCGGGTTCTGCTGCAGGACCAGGTCACCGTCATCGATTCCGATACCGGAGAACAGGTTCCGGCGGACGGCGAGACGATGGGCGAGATCGTCTTCCGCGGCAACATCACCATGAAGGGGTACCTGAAGAACCCCCGATCCACCGCGGAGGCGTTCCGCGACGGGGTGTTCCACTCCGGCGACCTGGCCGTGCTCGAGCCCGACGGCTACATCAAGATCAAGGACCGGGCGAAGGACGTCATCATCTCCGGCGGCGAGAACATCAGCTCGGTCGAGGTCGAGGACGCGCTCTACCGTCACCCGGCGATCGCCTTCGCCGCCGTGGTCGCCAAGCCCGACCCGAAGTGGGGCGAGACGCCGCTGGCCTACGTCGAACTGAAGCCGGGGGCCAGCGCCACCGAGCAGGAGATCATCGACTACTGCCGCGAGCGACTGCCCCGGTTCAAGGCACCGCGTGGGGTCGTCTTCGGCGAGGTGCCGAAGACCTCGACCGGAAAGATCCAGAAGCACGTGCTGCGGGCCGCGGCCGGTTCTGCGACGGCGATCGAATGAGCGACCAGGCGGTTGAGCCGTACGTGTTGCGGCACAACGATTCCGGAGTCGTCCGGCTGACCCTGAACCGCGGCTCCCGGTTCAATCCGCTGGGCAGCCCGATGATCGCCGCGCTGCGCGCCGAACTCGCCGGGGTGGCCGCCGACCCGCAGGCCCGGGTCGTGGTTCTGGCCGCCGAGGGCCGGGGCTTCTGCGCCGGTCACGACCTCGCCGAACTGCAGGCACATCAGGACGACGCCGCCTGGCAGCAGCAACTCTTCGACGAGTGTTCGACGCTGATGCTCGAACTGACCCGGCTGCCGCAGCCGGTGATCGCCCGGGTGCACGGCATCGCCACCGCCGCCGGGTGTCAGCTGGTCTCGATGTGCGATCTCGCGGTGGCCACCGACACCGCCCGGTTCGCCCTGCCCGGGGTCAGCATCGGGGTGTTCTGCTCGACCCCGGCGGTCGGTGTGGCCCGCAACATCGGCCGCAAGCGCGCCATGGAACTGCTGCTCACCGGAGAACCCGTGGACGCCGAGACGGCCCTGGCCCGGGGTCTGGTCAACCGGGTGGTGCCGGCCGAGCAGTTGGACGCCGAGGT
>DAIOVT010000490.1:0-1682 GCA_036758885.1 Kineosporiaceae bacterium | reverse complement strand
CGCCCTCAGCGCCCCGGTGATCGCCAACGGCAAACGCGCCTTCTACCAGCAGATCGACCAGCCGACCGCGGACGCCTACGACACCGCCGGTACCGCCATGGTCTGCGACGTCACCGCCCCCGACGCGGTCGAGGGCATCGCCGCGTTCCTCGGCAAGCGCGCCCCCGCCTGGCCCTCCGCCCACACGTGATCATGCAGAAGTGTTCGCCGGCGCCAACCCCCGCACGCGCGCACGCCCCAACCCCGTGGTGATCATGCAGAAGTGCACGGTCGCGCGTGGCGTGGACCAGCACGCATTTTCTGCATGATCACCGGGTACTGGGTGGCGGCACCCCGCCTGCACGGTGTCGCGGGCTCGTGCAGTTCTGCATGATCACGGGGTGATGACGACCTTGCCGCGCAGGGTGCCCGCGGCCGCGGCGGCGTAGGCGTCGTCCATGGTCGCAAGCTCGACGACCGTGACCGGCGGGGCCTGCAGCGCTCCCGAGCCGACCAGGCCGGCGAGTTCGGCCATGTCGGCCGCGGTGCCATCGACGCCGAGGCGCTCACCGGCTTCAGCGCCGGAGAACAGCAACTGCTCGCCGACCTGCTCGATCGCCTGGTGATCAACCTCCAGGAACAGCAGCAACGACTACGCGGCACCTGAGGCCGCCCGCAAAAGGAATCTCAACAACAGCCAAAACCTGACATACGTCCTTGTCGGGGAACCCCGGCACCCAGTCCCAGGATTCTTTCTCTTCGCAACCGGCCGACCCCGACCGGTGATCCCGACCGGCCCGAACGGCGAAGGGCCGCGATCGGGACGGCCACAACATTCGCACAGGCGATCGAAAGTAGCTTGATCAACGCCCGTTAGGGGTCGATATGCCCGCGCCATCCGAATTGTCGCTCGGGTCGCTAGCTTCCTCGCATGACCTTCGACGCTGCAGGTGAACCAGTATCTGGACGAACCGGTTCCGGACGGCGCAGCCGTCGCACCGCGCGACACCTGACCATCGGTCTGGCCGCCGCGGCGTTGTTCGCCTCGGTCGCCGGCCCGGCCTCGGTGTCGGCCGCCGCGGACGGCGGCACTCCGTACCTGCCCTACGACATCTCCTACCCGGCCGGCACCGGCAAGATGGTCTTCGCGCACTACTTCCCGCCGTTGCCGATCTCGTTGGACAACCAGGACCCGGCGTCCGACTACTACGCGACGCAGTACCTCACGCCGAACGGCGAGAACGGCAAACACGCTGACTACGAAGGGTATTTGCGCGACCGTCCGACACCGCGAGCCCCGCTGGCGGCATCCGACTGGAAGGTGCGGGACCTGAAGACCGAGATGGTCGCGGCGCAGTCGGCCGGCATCGACGGATTCTCGGTCGACATCATTCAGCCGCGCAGCGCGACCGGGGACCCGCAGACCCCGGTGGTCGGCAACATGCTGAAGGCCGCCGAACAACTGGGCACCGGATTCAGGGTGATGCTGGTGCCCGACATGACCGGGCCGATGTACGGCCTGTCGCAGACCCAGCTGGTCGATGAGCTCGCCGAGTACGCGAAGTCGCCGAGCGCCTACCGGCTCAGCGACGGCAGGCTGGTGGTCTCACCCTTCGGCGCCGAGCGGCAGGACCCGGCCTGGTGGAGCCAGGTGATCGCGCTCTTCCAGAGCCGGCACAACATCACGGTCGCCTTCGTGCCGA
>DAIOVT010000489.1:0-3201 GCA_036758885.1 Kineosporiaceae bacterium | reverse complement strand
GCCGCCAAGGCGGCCTTCGAGGCCGCGCTGCCGACCTACACCGGCAACCCCGGCGCCGAGGTCACCGTGGGCACGGGTGAGGAGGCCTTCGAGCTGAAGCACGGCGCGGTGACGATCGCCTCGATCACCTCGTGCACCAACACCTCCAACCCCTCGGTGATGGTCGCCGCCGGTCTGCTGGCGAAGAAGGCGGTCGAGAAGGGCCTGGGCGTCAAGCCCTGGGTGAAGACCTCGCTGGCCCCCGGGTCCAAGGTGGCCACCAACTACTTCGAGCGCTCCGGGCTGATGCCCTACCTCGAGAAGCTCAACTTCCACGTCGTCGGCTACGGCTGCACCACCTGCATCGGCAACTCCGGCCCGCTGCCCGAGCTGATCTCCGCCGCGGTGCAGGAGAACGATCTCGCGGTGGTGTCGGTGCTCTCCGGCAACCGTAACTTCGAGGGCCGGATCAACCCGGACGTGAAGATGAACTACCTGGCCTCGCCGCCGCTGGTGATCGCCTACGCGCTGGCCGGCAGCATGGACGTCGACCTGCTGAACGACCCGCTGGGCATCGGCACCGACGGGCAGCCGGTGCACCTGAGCGACATCTGGCCGGACCCCGAGGAGGTCCAGCAGGTGATCGCCGAGTCGATCACCCAGGAGATGTACACCCGCGACTACGCCGACGTCTTCGCGGGCGACGACCGCTGGCGTTCGCTGCCGACGCCGACCGGCAAGATCTTCGAGTGGGACGCCGACTCGACCTACGTCCGCAAGCCCCCGTACTTCGAGGGCATGTCGATGGAGACCACGCCGGTCACCGACATCGCCGGCGCCCGGGTGCTGGCCAAGCTCGGTGACTCGGTGACCACCGACCACATCAGCCCGGCCGGTTCGATCAAGGCCGACACCCCGGCCGGCAAGTACCTGACCGAGCACGGCGTGGCCCGCAAGGACTTCAACTCCTACGGTTCCCGGCGCGGCAACCACGAGGTGATGATCCGCGGCACCTTCGCCAACATCCGGCTGCGGAACATGCTGCTGGACGGCGTCGAGGGCGGCTTCACCCGCGACTTCACCGCCGGTGGTCAGCAGTCGTACATCTACGACGCCGCCCAGAACTACGCCGACGCGGGCATCCCGCTGCTGGTGCTGGCCGGCAAGGAGTACGGCTCGGGCTCGAGCCGTGACTGGGCGGCCAAGGGCACGGCCCTGCTCGGCGTCCGCGCCGTGATCGCCGAGAGCTACGAGCGGATCCACCGCTCCAACCTGATCGGCATGGGCGTGCTGCCGTTGCAGTTCCCGGCCGGGCAGAACGCCGACAGCCTGGGCCTGACCGGCACCGAGACCTTCGAGGTCTCCGGGGTCACCGAGCTGAACAACGGCACGACCCCGCGCACCGTGCGGGTCAGGGCCACCGCCGAGGACGGCGCCGTCACGGAGTTCGAGGCCGTGCTGCGTATCGACACCCCCGGAGAGGCCGACTACTACCGCAACGGCGGCATCCTGCAGTACGTGCTGCGCCAGCTCGTGCGTCGCTGAGCGGGTTCGCCCACAGCTGCGACCATCGCCGCCGCCCGGCCCACCGACCGTGGGCCCGGGCGGCGGCGTTCGCGTTTGTTACGAGAGTGTGACCGGCCGATGTCCGGCTACCGCTTCCTGAGCGCCCCGAAAATGAATATGTTGCGGGTCACAACTTTTTAGCCCGGGTCGCTCGGCCCGGCACCCCGACAGGTCCGGCGCGGCTGCGACGGCCGGCGCCTCGAGTCCCGGAGCACTGGAGCTTCAGGAAGGAACACAGCATGCGCAAGGCAACCGTCTCTCTGCTGTCGCTGGGGATCGTGGCGGCTCTCGGACTCACCGCGTGCGGCGGCTCGGACAGCGAGACCTCGTCGACGACATCCGCCTCGGGCGCGGCCGGAGGTTCCGTCGGCAAGGTCGGCGTGATCCTGCCCGACTCCGCCTCCTCGGCCCGCTGGGAGACCGCCGACCGCAAGTTCCTCGGCGAGGCGTTCAAGGCCGCCGGCGTCGAGTACGACATCCAGAACGCCGGCGGCGACAAGTCGAAGTTCCAGACCATCGCCGACGGCATGCTGTCGTCGGGGGTCAAGGTCCTGATGATCGTCAACCTCGACTCCGACACCGGCAGCGCGGTGATCAAGAAGGCCACCGCGGCCGGCGTCCGGTGATCGACTACGACCGGCTCACCCTCGGCGGCGGCGCGAAGTACTACGTCTCGTTCGACAACGTGAAGGTCGGCCAGGCGATCGGCGAGGGCCTGGTCAAGGGCCTGCAGGCGGCCGGCAAGACCACCGGCAACGTGCTCGAACTGAACGGTTCGCCGACCGACAACAACGCCACCCTGTTCAAGCAGGGCTACGACGGCGTGATCAAGGCGGCCGGCTACACGGTCTCCGACTCCCAGGCGGTTCCGGACTGGGACAACACCAAGGCCGTGACGATCTTCGAGCAGATGTTCACCAAGGTCGGCGGCAAGGTCGACGGCGTGGCCGCGGCGAACGACGGCGTCGCCGGATCGGCGATCTCGGTGCTGGCCAAGAACGGTCTGGCCGGCAAGGTGCCGGTGACCGGCCAGGACGCCACCGACGAGGGCCTGCAGCGGATCCTGCTCGGCACCCAGTACGTGACGGTCTACAAGGCGGTGAAGAAGGAGGCCGACGCCGCCGCCGAACTGGCGATCGCGCTGGCCAAGGGCGACACCGCGGCGGCCGACAAGCTGGCCACCGGCAAGACCCAGGACACCACGGCGAAGATCGACGTGCCCTCGGTGCTGCTCGAGCCGCAGGCGATCTACAAGGACACCGTCAAGGACGTGATCGCCGACGGGTTCACCACCGCCGACAAGGTCTGCACCACCGCCGAGCTGAAGACCGCCTGCACCGCAGCCGGTATCAGCTGATCATCGGCTGAGCGGGGCCGGCCCCAGAGCCGGTGCCGCCACTGTTGTCGGGGCCCGGACGCCGCGGGCGTTCGGGCCCCGCGCAGGTGCGGCCGGACCGACCGGACCGACACTGCCCACCCGAGGGAACGCGAGGACGCATCGATGGGCACCACCGCAGCACACCCCGAACCGCCGCTGCTCAGCCTGCGCGGGGTCACCAAGAGCTTCGGCGCCGTCTCGGTGCTGAAGGGCGTCGACCTGGACGTCTGGCCGGGCAAGGTCACCGCGCTGGTCGGTGACAACGGTGCCGGCAAGTC
>DAIOVT010000488.1:0-3209 GCA_036758885.1 Kineosporiaceae bacterium | reverse complement strand
CGTTGCTGGCCCGCACGGTGCAGAGCATGCTCAGCGGCCGGCTCAACCTCGCCGAGTGCCTGAGCCTGGCCGCCGTCCTGGTCGTCGGGTTCCTGCTCATCGACCACGGCACCTCGACCGTCGGCGGCGCCACCACCGCCATGTTGCTGGTGCTGCGCCTGCTCGGGCCGGTCAACCAGCTGTTGTTCGTCGTCGACACCCTGCAGTCGGCCCTGGCCTCGTTGAGCCGCATGATCGGCGTCGTCACGATCCCGGGCCCGGAGGCGTCCGGGACCTCGACCTCGCCGGCCGGCCCGATCACCACCGGCCCAGTCACCACCGGCCCGATCACCACCGGCACTGCGGGCGCCGTCCGGCTTCGCGAGGTCGTGTTCGGCTACGCCGACGGTCCGGTGGTGCTCGACGACATCGACCTGGACGTGCCGGCCGGCCGGCACCTCGCCGTCGTCGGCCCGTCCGGCGCCGGCAAGACCACCCTCGCCGCGGTGATCGCGGGCGTTCATCAGGCCGACGCGGGCTCGGTCGCCCGTCCTCGACGTACCGCGGTGATCACCCAGGAGGTGCACGTGTTCGCCGGCACGCTGCGCGAGAACCTCACCCTCGCCGCACCCGAGGCGAGCGACCACGAGATCGTCGCCGCGCTCGAGACCACCGGCACCGCCGCACTGGTCGACCTGCTGCCGGGTGGCCTCGACGCGATGGTGGGCGCCGGCGGGTATTCGCTCACCGAGGCCCAGGCGCAACAGCTCGCCCTCGCCCGGCTGCTGCTCGCCGACCCGGAACTGGCGATCCTCGACGAGGCGACCGCCGAGGCCGGATCCGCCAACGCCGAGCAGCTCGACCGCGCTTCGGCAGCGGTGCTCGCCGGACGGACCGGCATCGTGATCGCGCACCGGCTCTCCCAGGCCGCCGGCTGCGACCGGATCGTGGTCATGGACGGCGGCCGCATCGTCGAGAACGGCACTCACGACGAGTTGGTCGCCGCCGGCGGTCTGTACGCGGGTCTGTGGAGCACATGGTCGAGGCTGAACCGCCCGTCGCCGAACTCGTGATCACGACCGGTGCACGCCTGATCATCACCGCCTGATCATCACCGCCTGATCATCACCGTGTTCACCGCTGTGTTCGCACCGTGGATGTCCCAGGTATTGACCGGAGAGTAGCCCCCCAACATCTCTCGGTCACACACCTGGACGAGTGGGCACCAATCATGCGTTTCCGCAGGTCAACCGCCCCGGGAGATGAGAGCGTGGCCACGACGGGATGTTTCACCACTCGTTCAGCACCGCACCTCGTTCACCGCCGCACGTCGTTGATCAGCGCGTCTCGAACGCTTCGCGCATCTGCGCGCGGCGACCCGACCAAGGGAGCAAGGAATGCCCACTCGTCGCGCGATCGGCGTCAGCACGCTGGCTCGCTCAGTAGGGGTCCTCGCAATCCTTGGCGCGACGCTCGGTCCGGTCGCGGCGCAGGCCTCGACCTCCCCGAGTCCGACCGGGGCCTCGAGCTCACCCTCCGCCGCGGACTCCTCGACCCAGCCCAAGAAGTTGCTGTTGATCCTCGATGTCTCCGGCTCGATGAAGGAACCCGACGCCTCGGGCGAGACCAAGATGAAGGCGTCCCAGGCGGCGTTGACCAGTGTCGTGGAGTCCTCGCTGCCCTCGACGACCCAGGTCGGGCTGCGCGTGTTCGGCGCCGAGGTGGTCGGTGGCAAACCCACCGAGGAAGCCTGCGCCGACACCCAGTCCGTGCACCCGCTGACCCCGCTCGACCGGGCGGGACTGGTCAAGCTGATCAACGGCGCCAAGCCCAAGGGTGAGACCCCGCTCGGCTACACCCTCACCCAGGCGATCAACGACCTGGGCACCGACGGGGAGCGCAACATCGTCATGATCTCGGACGGCAAGGAGTCGTGCACTCCCGACCCGTGTCCGGCGATCCGTGACGTGATCGGCAGCGGGATCAACTTCCGGCTGGACACCGTGGGCGTGGCGGTGGACGCCAAGGCCCGCGACCAGCTCACCTGCCTCGCCGAGGCCGGGCACGGCGAGTACTACGACGTGCAGCAGATGGACGAGCTGGTGGGCGCGCTCGGCAAGCGGATGGCAGCGGCCACGCCGACCCCGGTCGCCACTACGCCGACGGTCACCCCGCAGGCGGCTGCGCCGCAGGAGTCCGATTCCAACATGGGTCTGATCGCCGCCGCGGTCGGCGGGCTGGTGCTGATCGGCGGAGGGGCCTACGCGGCGGCACGGCGCCGCAGCTCGGACGCCGGCCGACATTGACGCACGATTGGACGGACGCACGGACGGGCGGACGGTTCAGTCGGCGATCCAGATCAGTCGGCCGGACTGATCGCTGCACACCACCGGGGTGCCGTCGACCGTCGTCGTCACGCCGCCGACGTCCAGGCATGGCTGGCCGACCTTGAGCACCACGGTGCCCACCTGAAAACGCCCCGGCGACACTGTGGGCGACCCCGGGGACGTCGTCCGGTCCGTGCCGCTCGGCGCCGACCCGGTCGGTCCCGCCGGCGGTGGTGTCTCGGTCGATCCCGGCCCGCCTGTTCCTGACGCGGTTGCTCCTGACGCGGTTGTTCCTGACGCGGTCGGGGCCGACCCGGTCGGTGCAGTGGCTGCAGGCGCGGAGGCCAGAGGCGAACCGCCGCTCGAACCAGCGGCGTCGGGCCGAAAGTGCAGAACCGAGCCGATCATGGTCACGCCCACGAGCACCGCCGCCGCGGCCCCGAACCAACCGGCGACCTTGCGGCCCCGCTTGTCCCCCTGGCCGGCCGCCGGAACGGTCTCCGCGAGGTCCGGCGCGGAGGTCGTCACCGGCTCGGCCCCGGCAGCCGTGGTGTCGGGTGACGGGGGTGCCGGCTCCAGGAGTGGAATGAGCGGTTCCGCTTGGCGCGCAACGGTTTCCGCGGCGTCCCGCTCCGGGACGATCAGGTTCGGGGCAGGCCTCGCGGGCAGCGCCGGCACGATCGGCGCGGACGGCGACATCGGCCTGGCGATCGAGGACGGCGCCGTGCGGAGGTAGAGATCGGTCACCTCGACGCTTGCGGCGTGTGCGTCGTCCCAGGCCAAGTCGGCGTCGGCGAGCAACTGGTGCGCAGCCGCGGCGTCCGGACGCTGCCGCGGTGACGGACTGAGCAGCCTTACGACGAGTTCGAGCAGAGGCAGCGGTGTCTGCGCGGGCAGGTGAGG
>DAIOVT010000487.1:0-3266 GCA_036758885.1 Kineosporiaceae bacterium | reverse complement strand
CCAGGCGATCGCCACCTGCTTCGGTGGCGCCGCGATCGTGGCGACGACCGACGGCCGGGTGATCGCGGACGCCGGCCCGGACGGCGAACTCGAACGCATCAAGGCCCTCGACTGCTTCCACCGCAGCGGCCGGCTGATCGTCGAGAAGGAACGCGTCGGGGTGCGCCGTCCCGACGACCCGGCCAACAACCGGGCGCTGGTGAGGATCGCCGCGGGACCCTCGGAGCAGGGGCTGCTCGGCGCGTTCTCGCCCGATCGGGCGCTCACCGCGGCCGACGTGCACCTGCTCGAACGGGCCGCCACCGTCGCGGCCCTGGCGATCACCAAGGAACAGGCCGTCGCCGCGGTGGAGAGCAAGTACCGGGCCGAGTTCCTGCGTGACTCGCTCGCCGGACGCTCCGGTCCTCCCGCCGAGACCGTCTCGCACGCAGCGTCTTTGGGCTGGGACCTGGATCGCCCGATGGTGGTCGTGGTCGCCGAGACCGACGAGAACGACGCCGAGACGACACGCGAGCCCGAGGAGGTGCGCCAACTGCAGGAACGCTATGTGCGGGCCTGGGTCCGCGCCGTCCGCACCAAGGACACCAGCATCCCGGTCGCCGGTTTCAGCCAGGAGGTGGTGGTGCTGCTGCCGGTCGCCGAGAGCGCCGACGCCGACGCGGTGCTGGCCTCGGTCGGCGAGCTGATCCGGGTGGTCCGTGGCGACGGGGGCGGCGGCCGGCGGACCTTCAGCACGGGCGTGTCGCGCACCGTGAGCGCCGTCCACGAGTTGCCCGCCGCCTACAGCCAGGCCCTGCACGCCGCCCAGGTCGGCCGGCAGATGCACGGTGACTCGGCCGTCGTGCACGCCGACCGCATGGGCATCTACCGGTTGCTGGCCCTGATCTCGGACGGCGCCGCGCTGCGCGCCTTCGTCGAGGAGGCGCTCGGCGACCTGGCCACCGACGCCGACGAGGAGTACGCCGACCTGCGGCAGACGCTGAACGTGTTGCTCGACTCGAATCTCAACGTCGCCGAGACCGCCAGAAAGCTCTTCTTCCACTACAACACGCTGCGATACCGGATCGCGAAGCTGGAACGGATGCTCGGACCGTTCACCACCGACCCGCAGTTGCGGCTGACCCTGTCGGTCGCCCTGCGAATTCACGAGATGCGGGGGATCTGACCAAATTTCGGCCGTGTTCGGGCACGGCCGGCCGGGCCGGTTGATCTGTTTGCCAAAGCCCGCGCGGTGCCACTGTCAGCAATTGCCGAGAAGTTGGAGGGCCCGAGGTCACTAGCGTCCCAGACAAGAATCGTTCTGTGTCGCAGGTCACGCACTCCCGCGCCGCCGGACACACCACCGTGAGCGCCCTTCGTGATCGTGATGAGGCGATCCCGACAAGAGAGGTCGACCGATGTCCTTGGGACTGAACTGGAAGGTGAAGGGCGGCGACGGTCCGTTGGGGCCGGACGACGTCGTCGCACCCGATGAACGACTGCCGTGGGGTCGCACGATCGGCCTGGGCGCCCAGCACGTGGTGGCGATGTTCGGGGCCACCTTCGTCTTCCCCCTGATCATGGGGTTGAACGCACAGCTCGCGATCATGATGAGCGGTATCGCGACGATCGTGTTCCTGCTGATCGTGCAGGGCAAGGTGCCGAGCTATCTGGGCACCTCGGCCTCGTTCGTCGGTGGTGTCGCGGCGATCCGCGCCCAGGGCGGGACGTCCGCCGAGGTCACCGGCGCGATCCTGGTCGCCGGCCTGGTGCTGGCCGCGATCGGTGTGGCGATCCACTTCCTGGGCGCCGGGCTGCTGCACAAGGTGCTGCCGCCCGCGGTCACCGGCGCGGTGGTCATGCTGATCGGGTTCAACCTGGCCCCGGTGGTCGCCAAGACCTACTGGCCGGCCGACCAGTGGGTGGCCTTCGCGACCATGTTGTTCACCGCCCTGGTCGCGGTCGCCGTACGCGGATTCCTCGGCCGGATCGCCATCTTCCTGGCGCTGATCTTCGGCACCCTGCTGTCCTGGGTGCTCGACCACACGGTCGGGAAGATCACCTCGGTGCTGCCGGGTGCGGCCGAGGCCACCTCGCACTTGCGTTGGGACACATCGGGTATCGGTGCCGCCGACTGGATCGGGTTGCCGGCCAGGTCGATGATGGGCCCGGACGGCAAGGAGATCCCGGGCATCCACGCACCCAGCTTCACGATGGCCGCGATCCTGCTGGTGCTGCCCGGTGTGATCGCGCTGATCGCCGAGAACGCCGGTCACGTCAAGGCGGTCGGCGAGATGACCAACCGCGACCTCAACCCGTACATGGGCCGGGCGATCATGGGTGACGGCGTCGGCACGGCGCTCGCCTCCGCCGTCGGTGGTTCGCCGACCACCACCTACGCCGAGAACATCGGCGTCATGGCCGCCACCCGGGTCTACTCGACGGCCGCCTACTACGTGGCCGCGCTGGTCGCGATCCTGTTCGGCCTCTCGCCGAAGTTCGGTGCCCTGGTCGCCTCGGTGCCCGGCGGTGTGCTCGGCGGGATCACCGTGGTGCTCTACGGAATGATCGGCCTGCTCGGCGCGAAGATCTGGAAGGAGAACGGGGTCGACTTCGGTAACCCGATCAACCTGGTGCCGCTGGCCGCAGGCATCATCATCGGTATCGGCGACGTCTCGATGAAGCTGGGTGAGAACTTCACCCTCGGTGGCATCGCCTTCGGCACCATCGCCGCGATCGGGCTCTACCACCTGTGCCGTTCGCTGGCTCCGCAGGCGATGCGGAGCCGGGCCGACGGCGCCGTGATCACCGTGGGGGACAACACCTACGGCGACTCCGACGGTGTCGACGACCTGTACCAGAAGGGATATCCGGGCACCAAGGAGTGAACCACCCAGGCCATCTCAGCAGACCGCGACAAGGCAGGAATCGCAGCCGGTGAAACCAGGTCCCTTCACCTATCACGCACCGACGTCGCTCGCCGAAGCGGTGAGCGTCCTCGGACAGGTAGGACACGACGGCAAGGTGCTCGCCGGTGGGCAGAGCCTGATCCCGGTGCTCAACATGAGATTGGCCAACCCGGCCCATCTGGTCGACATCAACCGGATCCCCGGCCTGGACGCGATCGAGGTCACCCCCGATCACGTCCGGGTCGGGGCCCTGGTGCGGCACGCCGCCCTGGAGCGGGATCCCGCTGCGGCGCAGGCGCTTCCGCTGCTCGGCCAGGCCCTGCGCAACGTGGCGCACCCGGCGATCCGCAACCGCGGCACCACCGTGGGCTCGATCGC
>DAIOVT010000486.1:0-3267 GCA_036758885.1 Kineosporiaceae bacterium | reverse complement strand
CAGGTGCAGGCCGAGATCGGTGAGCGCGACGTGGCCTGGGACGAGGCTATGCGCAGCGACGCGGTCGAGCCTGCCGCCGTCGAGCCGGTGCAGGCCACCGACCCGCTGTACGTGCTCTACACCTCGGGCACCACGGGCAAGCCCAAGGGGATCGTCCGGGACAACGGTGGCCACGCGGTCGCGCTGAACTGGTCGATGTCGAACGTCTACGGCATCAACCCGGGCGAGGTCTTCTGGGCCGCCAGCGACGTCGGCTGGGTGGTCGGCCACTCCTACATCGTCTACGCGCCGCTGCTGGTCGGTGCCACCACCGTGGTCTACGAGGGCAAGCCGGTCGGCACGCCGGACGCCGGGGCGTTCTGGCGGGTGATCTCGGAGTACGGCGTCAGCGCGCTGTTCACCGCGCCCACCGCGTTCCGGGCGATCAAGAAGGAGGACCCGGAAGCGTCCTACCTGGCGAACTACGACGTCTCGTCGCTGCGCACCCTGTTCCTGGCCGGCGAACGGCTCGACCCGGACACCTACGAGTGGGCCACCGCGGTGCTCAAGGTGCCGGTGATCGACCACTGGTGGCAGACCGAGACCGGCTGGCCGATCTGCGCCAACCTGCGTGGGCTCGAGCCGATGCCGATCAAGCCGGGCTCGCCCTCGGTGCCGGTGCCCGGTTTCGACGTGCAGGTGCTCAACGAGGTCGGCGAACCGCTCGGCGCCAACGCCGAGGGCGCGATCTGCATCAAACTGCCGCTGCCGCCCGGCTGCCTGCCCACGCTGTGGCACGACGACCAGCGGTACGTCTCCAGCTATCTCAGCGCCTATCCCGGCTGGTACCTGACCGGCGACGGCGGCTTCAAGGACGACGACGGCTACCTGTTCGTGATGGGCCGCACCGACGACGTGATCAACGTGGCCGGGCACCGGCTCTCCACCGGATCGATGGAAGCCGTTCTGGCAGAACACCCGCTGGTCGCCGAGTGTGCCGTGATCGGGGTCGCCGACCAGCTCAAGGGGCAGATCCCGCGGGGCTTCGTGGTGCTCAAGGCGGGCGCCGACGTCGACCCCGAGACCCTTCAGAAAGAGCTGGTGGCCGCCGTCCGGGCGCAGATCGGTGCGGTCGCCGCGCTGCGTGACATCGACGTGGTCAGCGCTCTGCCGAAGACCCGCTCGGGCAAGATCCTGCGCAAGACCATGCGCGAGATCGCCGACGGCAAGACCCCGTCGGTGCCGAGCACCATCGAGGACGCATCGGTGCTCGACGTGCTGACCGCGGTGCTGCGTAAGGGCTGATATGGACGTCAGTTTGTCAAGCGGGCGCGGCAATGTGAGGTCTCCGGATGGGTTGCGGAGGGGGCGTCGACCGGGCGCTACGAGGCGAGGTTCGTCAGTGCGGGCGGAGTCAGATCCTTCTCGCGCATGAAGTCCATCAGCGATCGGATGGTCCTCAGCGTGGCGCCCAGGCGTTGTGAGGCCGGGGAGTCGTTGTCGCTGAACGGCGTCAACCTGTTCAGCTCGCCGGCGAGTTTGGTCTCGGCCCAGGCCAGCCGGTACCAGAGTTCGTGGTCGTACTCCTCGTCGATCTGATGGAGTGCATGCGCTGTGGCCACCTGGATGGCGATTCCGGTCGGGTCGAGGAGCAACGGCTGCTCGCCACCCCGGGTGGTGGCGGCGATGCTGGTGACCATGGTTCCGGTCGTCGCCAGGGCGCTCAGGGTGGCCAGACCGCCGACGACTCCGACCGGCCCGAAGGCCGCCAGCCCACCACCCAGGGCTGCGGCCCCGGCAGCACCGGACATGGCGATTCCGATCGGTGCCGCGGCGATGAGTGCGATCCCTGCTGCAGCCGCGAGCACCTTGGTCCGCATCCCCAGACCGCGCTTCTCCGCAGCCGTGCGTTCGGAGACTTCGCGGATCGCGTCCTTGACCCTCTTTCCGGTTCCGCTGCTCCAGCCAAGATCGACGAACAGTTCGGGCACGGCATGGAATCGGGCGTCCTCGGCGTCGATCTCGTAGGGATCGAGAACGTTGGTGAAGGCCAACACGGCGACCTGCCGTACGGTCTCGGGCAGATCCCAGCGCCGGGGCAACGCGGGGATCTGACCGTGGGCGAGCTGAGCGAGCTCGGGTGGCAGTGGTCGTCCCTCGCTCTGTTCGATCAGCGATTGTGTGAAGTTGTTCTTCAGCACCTCGAGGGCATCCTCGTATCGGGTCCTCTTGTCGCCGTCCAGAATGGCTCCGACCCGTCGCGCGTACGCCATGGTGAGCAGGGTGCTGGCTTCGGTGTCCGACAGCCGCAGCACCATGCCATTGCTGCTCGGGACGATGTCGCTCGACGGAAAGAGCGCGTCGCCGACAAGCTTGGCCACCGCCGGTTGCCGCAGGTAGCGCTCGGCCACGTGTCGCCAAGCTCCGCCGATCCCGAAGTCCTGGGCTCCGGGGAAGATGCCGGCGAGTCCACGACCGCTGGTGACCGGATCGAAGCTGTCCACGAAGTTCGACCAGTCGTCGACGCGGCCGTAGGGGAAGCGCTTGAGAATGCGTTCGCTGCCACGGTGCAGCGATTCCGACCCGGCGGGGCTGCCGAGCGTGATGAACCGTCGCACCCGCAGTCCGGGGGGCAGGTGATCGAGCAGGTCGATCGCGATCACACTGCCCAGACTGTGCCCGATCAGCATGATGTCGCCCGACTCCGGAAGATCGTCCAGAATGTTCTGCAGCACCGCGGCCCGCAGGCCCTCGCACGTCATGTAGTTCTTGACCTGCTTCAGCAGAGGCGCAACGTCGATGAAGCCCTCTTGGGCCGGATGCAGTACGGCGTCGGGGACGACGCCGAGGCCCGACACCCGCAATGCCCCGCTCTTCTGCAGCATGCGCTGCACCTGACCCTGCCGCCGTTCGAAGGCCCGGCGGGCCTCGTGGTCCTTGCGCTCGCTGTAGGTGCGCTCCGGGTGTCTGGCCTTGATCCCCTCGGTCCGCAGCAGGCCGGCATACCGCGGCGCGATCACATCGTCAGGGCAGACCTGTGGCGAACCCTGTTCCGCCAGACCCTGATTCAGCCCTCGCAGCCATCGCATCTCCGTGTCGCCGTCGCCGATGCCGTGCAGAAAGACGATCTTCATCGGGGCCTCGACTCGTCGGTGGGTGGCGGTAACACCACCTCATCGACTGTTGCCGGAACAGCCTTGATCAGTACGCAGCGTTCACTGTTCGCTCGTCGTCTGCCGTCTCGCGTCGTTCAACGACGCCACGGCGGCCTGCGGGTCGGGCACGGTG
>DAIOVT010000485.1:0-3270 GCA_036758885.1 Kineosporiaceae bacterium | reverse complement strand
CCGCTCCGGGCAGCGGCGGAACGGCCGGCGGCACTGCCACCGGGGCGGGTGGTTCGGCTGTCGTGCCCAAGGCTCAGGACGCGCTCTCGGCCGCGGTCAGCCAGGCGTTCGTACCGACCCTGATGCGACTGCCCAGCGGCACTCGGGCGAAGGTCTCCGCGGTGGCCGTGGAGCTGGACGGGTCGCTGGAGATTCCGGAGAACCCCGCCGAGGTCGGCTGGTGGAACGGTGGTGCCAGGGCCGGGGACCTGCTCGGCAGCCTGGTGATCGCCGGGCACGTCGACTCGCGCCAGTACGGCCTGGGGGCGCTCTACCAGCTCAAGGGGGTCAAGGCCGGGGCGGTGATCGAGCTCAGCAACGGCACCACCCGGCAGCGGTACCGGGTCAGCGCCACCCGCGAGGTCAACCAGCAGTCCCTGGCCACCGACGACGCCTTCTTCCGTCAGGACGTGCCGGCCCGGCTCGTGGTGATCACCTGTGGTGGCCCGTTCGACCCGGTGGCCCGGCGGTACCGGGACAACTACATCGTGCTCGCCGATCCGATCTGACGGCCGGGTTCCGTCCGGTTCGTGGCTCGGTTCGTGGCTCGGTTCGTGGCTCGGTTCGCTGCTCGGTTCGCTGCTCGGTTCGCTGCTCGGTTCTTGGTAGGGCGCGGGCTTGGGGCAGGCTTGAGCCATGGCCAACCGGGTTCCCACACCCTCGCTGCAGTCGCAGCGTCCGATCGTGCAGCGCGTCAGATTGCGGTACGCCAAGCGCGGGCGGTTGCGGTTCTCCAGCCACCGCGACTTCCAGCGGGCCCTCGAGCGTGCGCTGCGCCGGGTCGAGGCGCCGATGGCCTACTCGGCCGGCTTCAACCCGCATCCGAAGATCAGCTACGCCAACGCCGCGGCCACCGGAGCGTCCAGCGAGGCCGAGTACGTCGAGCTGGCGCTGATCGAACAGGTCGATCCCGAGCAGTTCCGCGCGAGACTGGACGCCGCGTTGCCGGCCGGCCTGGACATCGTCGAGGTGGTCACCGCACACACGCCGAACCTGGTCGAACGGCTGCAGGGATCGGTGTGGCTGATCGAGCTCCCGGGTTGCGATCCGGCCGATGTCGCCGAGGCGGTGGCGGTTCTGCTCGCCGCCGATCATGTCGAGGTCACCCGCACGGTGAAGTCGGGACAGCGGGTGATGGACGTGCGCGCCGCCCTGCTCGATGCCCGACTGGTCACACTTGCGCAGCTCAGCGACGAGGGAGCGGCAGTGATCCGGCCGCGCGGCGCTCAAGGCGACCAGGGTGACTGTGCGATACTTCGACTGGTTGTACAGCACTGCACACCTGCTGTACGGCCCGACGACATCCTCGTCGCCCTCAGGACTCGAGCGAACCTCGCGCCGCAGTCACCTCCCAGGTTGACGCGACTCGCGCAGGGCCCGCTGAACGAGCAGGGCAACACGGTCGGCGACCCACTCGCCGTCGACCGGGAGGCCGTCGGCGCCTGACGGCGTGCCCGCGCCACACATCGCGCGAGCGCCAAGGGCGTACCTGGATGCTTCCGTCCCGCCGGACCCGGCAGGACGACCTCGAACACCGCCTCGCGCGGCACCGGTGGAGTGTGAACCGGTGCCCGGGGCCGAACGGGAGTACCCGTGCCGTCGAACGACGAGAGCACCAGCGTTTCAACCGCTTCGGTGGACGTCGCCCCCCCGGCGACCGTCGCGCCGGAGTCGTCGGTCGCTGTGCCGCCCCCTGACGCTCCCGAGGAGGTTGCTCCGGCTCGGCCGGCCACCCGCAGGCGTCGTGCTGCGAGCCGGCCGGCGGGCCCGCCGGTGGTGACCGAGGACGCCGCCCCCGAGGCGTCCGGGACCACCGAGGCTCCCGCCGTCACCGACCCCGCTGCTGTCGCCGAGCCCGCCGCCGAGGCCGAGCCGGCCACGACCCGCCGCCGGCGCAGTACTCGCAAGAAGGCCGCCCCGGCTGACGCCGTCCCGGCCGATGCTGCCTCTGGGGACGCCGTCCCTGCCAAGGCGGGGCAGCCGGAGCGTCCGGCCCGGAGCAGGGCCAGGAACCGGGCGACCGCAGAGGTCGGCTCGGCCGCACCGAGCGAGCCGGCTGAGCAGAGCCCCGTCGAGGCCGCTGAGCCGACGACAGGGCCGGCGACTGAGCCGGAGATCGCGCCGGTGACCGAACCGGTGACTCGGCCCACTACCGAGCCGGAGTCCGCGCCGAGCGTCGATTCCGCCGATTCCGCCGATTCCGCCGATTCCGCTGACTCAGCTGATTCCGCAGACTCAGCTGATTCCGCAGACTCAGCTGATTCCGCAGGCTCGGCTGACTCCGCGTCGTCCGCCGATTCGGCTGACGAGATCGACCCGCAGGACGACCCCTCCGCCGCCCTGGTGCCGCGAGCGCTCGCGATGCCGCTGTTCCAGGCGCCCGATGCGGCCGCGGCCCAGCCGGTCCGGCGCCGTCGCGGTGCGACGCGTCCCTCGGGCCCGCCGCAGGTGGACTCCGAGGAAGAGAACCCACTCGAGGAGAGCGCCGCCGATCGGGCCGGCGAACGCACTGATGCACGCCACGGCGAACGTGCCGACGAGGGTGCCGGGGCCTCCGACGAGGCCGAGGCGTCGGCCGCCGAGGTCGACGACACCGAGGACGACGACGACAACAACCGTCGCCGCCGTCGTCGCCGGGGCGGCCGGGGCCGCCGCACCCGCCGCGAGGAGGAGGTCACCGACTCGGACGAGAGCGCGGACGCCACCGCCGAGGCGAGCACCGACTCGGCGACCGAGGCGGGCGCGGAGTCCGGCGAGGGCGACGACTCCGACGCCGACGGTGAGGAGAGCGGCGGCAGCCGTCGTCGCCGGCGCCGCCGCCGGCGCGGGTCCTCGGGTGACAGTGCGGGCGAGGGTGACCCGCCCAACACCGTGGTCAGGCTGCGCGAGCCGCGCAGCAGTTCCTCGGACGTCTCCGGCATGCGTGGATCGACCCGGCTGGAGGCCAAGCGCCAGCGGCGTCGTGAGGGCAGGGAGGCCGGTCGCCGCCGCACGGTGATCACCGAGGCCGAGTTCCTGGCCCGGCGCGAGAGTGTCGACCGGGTGATGCTGGTGCGCGAGAACGACGGACGCACCCAGATCGCCGTCCTCGAGGACGGCGTGCTGGTCGAGCACTACGTCGCGCGGCGGACCCAGAGTTCGATGGTCGGCAACGTCTACCTCGGCCGGGTGCAGAACGTGCTGCCCAGCATGGAGGCGGCGTTCGTCGACATCGGCAAGGGGCGCAACGCG
>DAIOVT010000484.1:0-3311 GCA_036758885.1 Kineosporiaceae bacterium | reverse complement strand
CGTCATGCTGCTGTCGGCGCACGCGGCCACTCCGCAGGCGATCCAGTTGGTCAGGGAGATCCCGGTCGGTGTCGGCTACCTGCAGAAGGATCGGGTCTCGGACGTCGCCGAGCTCAAGGACGCCGTCGAGCGGTTGCGGGCGGGCAACCTGGTCGTCGACCCGGAGTTGGTGCGCCGCCTGATGGCCGCACCCACGCGGGAGGACCGGCTGGCTCGGCTGACCCCTCAGGAGCGCGACGTGCTGCAGCTGATGGCGCGGGGGTTCTCCAACGCCGGCATCGCTGCCCGGATCAACGTCAAGGAGCGCACCGTCGAGGACTACGTCGGCAGGGTGTTCGCCAAGCTCGACATCAGTGCCACCGAACACAGTGGTGGGGTGAACAAGCGGGTCCTCGCCGTCCTCACCTGGCTGCGCCTGACCGGCGGTCCGCAGCGCTGATGCGGCACCGTGTTCTCCACGTCGCACCCACCGGGTTAACCGCGATTCCCGGACGCACCCCGGAGTAGCAGCATGAATCGTGCATCGGGTCGCCCGGCTCGCCGGGAGGCCACGGGGGGTGCATGCAGACGCTCGCGGATCCGTCGCAGCCCTGTGCTTTGGGGGCGGTGCGGCGGTCAGTGGTCGCGGCCATCAAGCGCTGGGACTCGCCGGCCGCGGTCGATCACCGGGTAGGCCGCCACCTGGGCAAGCTGGCTCAGCCGGATCCGCGAGCGTCTGTCCCGTATCACGCTGGGGGTCGCGTGCAGTTCTGCATGATCACGGTCAGGCGATGAAGGTGCGGGCGTTGCGGAACATCCGCAGCCAGGGGCTCTCCTGATCCAGGGGGGCATCGGTCCACGACATCTGGACGTTCCGGGCGACGCGTTCGGGGTGGGGCATCATCGCGGTGAAACGTCCGTCGGGAGTGGTCACACCGGCCAGGGCATCGGGAGATCCGTTGGGGTTGAACGGGTATGAGGTCGCCGGACCGCCGTTGTGGTCGGCGTAGCGGATCAACCGCCGGACGGCGCCGAGGTCACCCTGGGCGCTGAAGTCGGCACGTCCCTCGCCGTGGGCCACCGCGATCGGCAGCAGCGAACCGGTCATGCCCGAGGTGAAGATCGACGGTGAGTCGAGCACCTCGACCAAGGTCAGTCTGGCCTCGTACTGCTCGGAGAGGTTGCGGGTGAACCGCGGCCAATCGTGCGCTCCCGGAATGAGTTCGGCGAGGGCGGCGAACATCTGGCAGCCGTTGCAGATCCCCAGTCCGAAGGTGTCACCGCGACCGAAGAAGGCGCCGAACTGCTCGTTGAGCGCCGGGTGGAACAGCACCGAGCGGGCCCAGCCCTCACCGGCGCCGAGGGTGTCGCCGTAGGAGAACCCGCCGCACGCAACCAGTCCCACGGCATCGGACAGGTCGAACCGGCCCGCCTGCAGGTCGCTCATGTGTACGTCGATAGCCTCGAAACCCGCACGGTCGAAGGCGAAAGCCGTCTCCACGTGCGAGTTGACGCCCTGCTCGCGCAGGATCGCCACCTTGGGCCGGGTGCCGAGGTTCAGGTAGGGCGCGGCGATGTCGTCGGCGGGGTCGAAGGACGGCGCGACCACCAGCCCGGGGTCGTCCGGGCGGCCGAACGCGGCATGTTCCTCGTCGGCGCACTGCGGGTTGTCGCGCAGCCGGGCGATCCGCCAGGACACCTCGTCCCAGGTCTGGGCCAGGTCGCGCAGCGATTCCTCGAGCGCCGGTTCACCGGCGAGGTTCACGTGCACCTGTCGGTCGGGCGCCGTCCGGCCGATACACGAGGCCGCCGGGTCGAAACCGTGGGCTCGTAGAATCTGCTCGGCCTCGGCCAGCCGGTCGGCCGGAACTGCCAGCACTGCGCCCAGCTCCTCGGCAAAAAGCCCTGCCGCAGTGGGGATGTCGATCTGGACGCCGATCGAACCGGCGAAGGCCATCTCGCAGACACTCGACCACAGGCCGCCGTCCGCGATGTCGTGATAGGCGCTGATCAGGCCCCGGCCGCGCAGTTCGTTGACCGTGGTGACCAGGGAGATCAGATCGGCGGGCTCGTCGAGGTCGGGCACCGAGCCACCGAACTCGCCGAGACTCTGCGCCAGGATCGAACCGCCCAACCGGTTGCGTCCGCGGCCGAGGTCGAGCCGGTAGAGCACCGATCCGTCGCTGAGTTGCGGGGTCAGCGTGTCTCGGACGTCGTCCACGGTGGCGAAGGCCGAGACCACCAATGACACCGGCGAAGTGACCTGTTTCGCCGTACCCGTCGGATCGGTCCAGCGGGTGCGCATCGACAGTGAGTCCTTGCCGACCGGAACCGAGATGCCCAGTGCCGGACAGAGTTCCATGCCGACCGCGTACACGGTGTCGTAGAGCGCGGCGTCCTCACCGGGCTCTCCGCAGGCCGCCATCCAGTTGCAGGAGAGCTTGACCCGGGACAGCTCGATCGGCGCGGCGAGCAGGTTGGTGATCGCCTCGCCGACCGCCATCCGCCCGGACGCCGGGGCGTCGACCGCCGCGATCGGCATCCGCTCGCCGGTGGCCATCGCCTCGCCGGCCAGGCCGGCGTGATCGGCCAGGGTGACCGCGACGTCGGCGACCGGGACCTGCCACGGGCCGACCAGCTGGTCGCGGTGCGAGAGCCCGCCGACGGTGCGGTCGGCGATGGTGATCAGGAAGCGCTTGGACGCCACCGACGGGTGCCGCAGCACCGCGTGGGCGGCCTCGCGCAGGTCGAGCCCGGAGAGGTCGAGATCCGTTGTGCTGCGGGCGATTCGGTGGGCGTCGCGGGTCATCCGCGGTGGCTTGCCGAGCAGTACCTCGACCGGCATGTCGATCGGAACGCTGTCGGCGCTTTCGGGGGCCGGAGTGGGCGCGAGCACCAGTTGGCCGTCGTCGCGGGCGGTGCCGACCACCGCGTACGGACACCGCTCGCGTTCACACAGGGCGGCGAACACCGGAAGCGACTGCGGGGCGATCGCGAGCACGTAGCGCTCCTGGCTCTCGTTGCACCAGATCTCTTTCGGCGCCAGCCCGGACTCCTCCAACGGCACCGCGCCGATGTCGAACCGGGCGCCCAGCCCGGCGCCGTCCACGAGTTCGGGGAAGGCGTTGGACAGCCCGCCGGCACCGACGTCGTGCACCGACAGGATCGGGTTCTCGGCGCCGAGCCCCCAGCAGTGCGCGATCACCTCTTGCGCACGGCGTTGCATCTCGGGGTTGCCGCGCTGCACCGAGTCGAAGTCGAGCTCGGCGGCGTTCACCCCGGCGGCCATGGACGACGCGGCACCCCCGCCCATGCCGATGCGCATGCCCGGG
>DAIOVT010000483.1:0-3330 GCA_036758885.1 Kineosporiaceae bacterium | reverse complement strand
TCCCGGGAGAACCTCCCCGATCGTGAGGGCGGCCAGTCGCGCCCGCCGGAGGGCGGCGATCCCGGTTTCGGCGCCGGTTTCGGCTCCGGCTCCGGCTCCGGCTCCGGCTCCGGCTCCGGCTCCGGCTCGGGAGGCGACCCGCTGGCCGATCTGCTCGGCTCGATGTTCGGCGGTGGCGGTCAGGTGCCCGAGGAACTGAGCCAGATGCTCGGCGGCATCCCGGGCATGCCGACCGATCCGGCCTCGATCCAGGCGATGCTCGCCCAGGTGCAGAACCTGCTGTCGGCCAGTGAGCAGGGCCCGGTCAACTGGGACATGGCGCGTGACATCGCCCGTGGCGTCGCGGCCCAGGGCGAGGACCCGAGCGTCTCCGAGGCCGCCGAACGCGCGGTCGCCGAAGCGCTGCGCACCGCGGACCTGTGGCTGGAGCGGGTCTGCGATCTGCCCTCGGCCACGGTGCGCACCATGGCCTGGAGCCGGGCGGAATGGGTGGAGAACACCCTGCCGGTCTGGCAGGTGGTGGTCGAACCGATCGCGGTGCGGGTGGGCGACGCGCTCGGCGAGGCGCTGACGGCGCAGGCGCCCGAGGACATGCGCTCGATGATCGGTCAGGCGATGCCGATGATGCGGTCGATGGGAGGCGCGTTCTTCGGGCTGCAGATCGGCCAGGCGGTCGGCGGACTCGCCCGGGAGGTGCTCGGCGGTGGCGACACCGGTCTGCCGTTGCTGCCGGCCGGCCGGGCGGTGCTGCTGCCGGTCAACATGGCGGCCTTCGGCGACGGCCTGGAGATCGATCTCGACGAGATCCGCCTCTATCTGGCCCTACGCGAGTCGGCCTACACCCGGCTGCTGGCCGCCGTGCCGTGGCTGCGGGCACACGTGATGGATGCCGTGGCCGAGTACGCCCGTGGCATCACGATCGACACCGAGCGGATCGAGGCCGCGGTCCGCGAGATCGATCCGACCGATCCCGAGGCGATGCAGCGAGCGCTGGCCGACGGACTCTTCGAGCCCGAGCACACCCCCGCGCAGCGGGCCGCGCTGGAGCGGTTGGAGACCGCCCTGGCGCTGGTCGAGGGCTGGGTCGACGAGGTGGTCAACGAGGCGGCGCAGGGGCGCCTGCCGCATGCCGTGCAGCTGCGCGAGACGATGCGCCGGCGGCGGGCCGCGGGCGGACCGGCCGAGCACACCTTCGCTTCCCTGGTCGGTCTGGAGCTTCGGCCGCGGCGGCTGCGCGAGGCGGCCGCGGTGTGGGCAGAACTGACCAAGGCCCGGGGCGCCACCGGCCGCGACGCCCTGTGGCAGCACCCCGATCTGGTGCCCGACGAGAGCGCGTTCGCCGATCCCGCAGGCTTCGCCGGCCGCGATTCCTCCGGCCAGAACGACGGCATGGACGCGATGGACATCGCCCTGGCCGAACTTCTCGACGACGCCGAGAAGCCCTCTCCCGCTTCGGGTTCCACCGAGTCAGCGGGCTCCGGGCCGACTTCGGGAGCAGACGGCGACGGGTCCGGCAGCACAGACACCGAGGGTGACACGAACGGTGAACCGGACGGCGACACGGACGGCTCCCGGTGACGGTCTGGACCCCGTCCACCGCCCTGGTGGACGACGTGCGGCACGCCCTCGCCCACGCACCCCGGGACACCCCCGAGGCCCGGTTCGAAGCATGGGCCTGGCGGGCGATGCTCGACGAGGAGGGCTCGGCGCTGCTGACCAAGCCCGCCGCGCCGGCCCACCTGACCGCCTCGGCGATCGTGCTGTCCAGCGATCTGAGCCGCACGGTGCTGGTGCTGCACGGGCGGATGCGCCGATGGGTGCAGCCGGGTGGGCACCTCGAGCCCGGCGACGTCACCGCCTCGGGGGCGGCGGCGCGTGAGGTGGCCGAGGAGACCGGGCTGACTGTCGCCGTCCAGCCGGTGCCCGTGATCCTCTCCAGGCACCCGGCACCGTGCCGGCCGGGAGTGGTCGACTGGCACCTCGACCTGCAGTACGTCGCGGTGGTCGAGGACCTGCAGGCGCTGCAACTGAGCGACGAGTCGCTCGACCTCTCCTGGTTCGGCGTGAACGACCTGCCCGGCGACATCGCACCCGGGCTCGACGCGTCGATCGCGGCGGCGGTGGCCGCCGTCCAGGAGAGCCGCCGGATCGCCTGACCCTTCGCCGTCCGTCACCGGTTCGGGGTTCGGCGCGGCGGGCACCGTCAGCGGTGTGCCGCTGCCGCGAAACCCTCCAGGTAGCCGCGGGCCCGCTCGGTGCGCGGATAGGCCTGCAACAGCTGCCAGAACCGTGCGCTGTGGTTGGGCTCGATCAGGTGCGCCAGTTCGTGCAGCAGCACGTAGTCGCTCACCCAGGTGGGCATCGTCGCGAGCCGGTTGCTGAGCCGGATGCTGGCGTCGACCGGCGTGCACGAACCCCAGCGACTGTTCTGGTTGTCGACCCAGCTCACCGACCGGGGTACGGCCGCGCCCTGCAGGTAGCGCCGGGACAACTCGCCCGCCCGGGCCAGCAGCTCCTGGTCGCTGCGGCGCCCCGTGGTGCGGGAGTCGAGCCGGCCGACCATCTTGGCCACCCACTCCCGCTCCTCGGCCTTGCTGAACGACGCGGGGATCAGCACCACCGTGCGGCCGGCCTCGCGATAGGCGGAGACCGTTCGGCGGCGGCGTTTGCTGCGCCGCACCTCGACGACCGCAGACGGCTCGTCATCGGTGTCGCGCGCGCCGGCGGGGAGGTCGGAGAACAGGTCGTCGGGGAACAGGTCGTCGGAGACCGTGCCGACGGCCAGATCGGTCTCCGCGCCGGTGCCCGTCGGCTCGTGGTGCCCAGCATCGCTCATGGTTCAGCACGCTAACCCGCGCCACCGACAAGCCGGTCGATCCGGAGCCCGGCCCGGCCCGGGCTGGTGACAGAACGTGCTCGCTCAGTTGCCCGATTCCGTCGGGTCAAGCAACAACGGGTCAACGCAAGTCACGCAATGCGATCTTTTGTCGATTGTGACCGCGAAACGGGACGAAACCCAGGGCGCGGAGCCCAAGCGCGCAGTCGCACTGCTCCTGCTCGGCTAGTGTGTGCGCGGGTTCTCGACGAACGGGGGAAGACACCGGCCGGGAACGCCCCACGATTCATGCGATACCCCAGAAAGGGAGAACCACCCATGGCCGACACCTACAGCGGCGAGTTCTACTGCGTGAAGTGCAAGGAGAAGCGTGAGGCCGAGGGCCAGGTCGTCGAGACCAACGGCCGCCGGATGGCGAAGGGCAAGTGCCCCGTCTGCGGCACCAACCTCAACCGGATCCTCGGCAAGGCCTGACCTTCGCACTTCCGCGACAG
>DAIOVT010000482.1:0-3350 GCA_036758885.1 Kineosporiaceae bacterium | reverse complement strand
AGATCTCCTCGCGCACCAGCTCCGCGCCCGCCGGCACGTCGCTCAGCACGGTGGGGGCGAAGAAGTAGCCCGCCTCACCGACCGTGCCGCCGCCGGTGACCACCTTGGCGCCCTTGGCCACCGCGTCGTCCACCAGCGACTTGACCTTGGCCTGGGACGGCGCGTCGACCAGCGGGCCGACGTCGACGCCGTCCTCGGTGCCCCGGCCGACGGTCTGCGCGGCCATCTTCTCGGCCAGCTTGGCCGAGAACTCCTCGGCGACACCCGACTGCACCAGGAACCGGTTGGCGGCGGTGCAGGCCTCGCCCATGTTGCGCATCTTGGCGAGCATCGCGCCCTCGACCGCGGCGTCCACATCGGCGTCGTCGAAGACCAGGAACGGGGCGTTGCCGCCGAGCTCCATCGAGACCCGCAGCACCTGTTCGGCGGACTGCTCGATCAGCCGCTTGCCGACGCCGGTCGAACCGGTGAACGACAGCTTGCGCAGCCGCGGGTCGCGGATCAGCGGCTCCATCACCTTGCCGGTGGTCGAGGTGGTGATCACGTTGAGCACACCGGCGGGCAGACCCGCCTCGCGCAGCAGCTCGGCGAGCGCCAGCATCGACAGCGGCGTCTGCGAGGCCGGCTTGACCACCATCGTGCATCCGGCCGCGATCGCCGGGCCGATCTTGCGGGTGCCCATCGCCAGCGGGAAGTTCCAGGGCGTGATGAACAGACACGGACCCACCGGCTGCTTCATCGTCAGCAACCGGCTGGCACCGTTCGGTGCGGTGGAGAACCGGCCGTGAATGCGCACGGTCTCCTCGGCGAACCAGCGGAAGAACTCCGCGGCGTAGAGCACCTCGCCCTTGGACTGGGCGAGCGGCTTGCCCATCTCCAGGGTCATGATCAGGGCCAGGTCGTCGATCTTCTCGATCATGCGCTCGTAGACGCTGCGCAACAGTTCGCTGCGGTCCCGCGGCGCGGTGGCCGCCCAGCTCTTCTGCGCCGCCGCCGCGGCGGTCAGCGCCGCGTCGCCGTCCCCGATGGTGGCGTCGGCGACCGCGGCGATCACCGCGCCGGTCGACGGATCATCGACCTTGAGTTCGCCCCCGCCGGAGGCCTCCCGCCAGCTGCCACCGATGAACAGACCGGTGGGCACGGCGCCGATGACGGCCGACTCGGAAACCGAAAGAGACATGGACCTGATCCTCCGCTACGACGCGAACTCGACAATCTGTCAGCCTAGCTCGGCACGGTTCGAGCAGGCGGCCGGGGCGAGGACAGCATGCCTGGTCGGCGGTAGTCAGGGGGAGGTGCCATGGTCGGCGAACTGGCCGGCGACACGGACGGCGAAACAGCCGGCGACACAGCCGGCTGCATGACCACTCCCCCGGTGGCCGGCGACCCGGTCCCGGGCACGGCACTGCCACCGGGCCGCAACCTCACCGTCGCGATCCGCGGCCGGGGTGTGCGCCGGGCCAGGCAGCTGCGCAAGCAGGGCCACCCGGACGGCGCCCTCGAGGTGCTCGAGGAGCTGCTCAGCGGGGATCCGGATCGCCAGGACCTGCTGTACCTCAAAGCCGAGATCCTGCTCGAACGCAAGGACCCGGCGGTGCTCGAACCGCTGCGGGCGCTACTGCTCAAGGAACCGCAGTGGGCCGGCGTCGTCGAACACCGCTGGTTCCCGCAGCTCGCCGAACAGCGGTCCGCGGCGATCATCGATCAGCTTCGAGCCTTGCAGGAGGAGCGTTCGCCGCAGGGCCTGTTCGCCCAGTACCTGGGCACCTGGGTGCTGCCCACCGATCCGGAGCGGCAGGCGTCCGCCCTGCAGGCGCTGCGCACCGACCCGGACCACCCCCTGACCCGGCGCGCCGCCGTTCAGGCGTTCCTGGCAGCCCGGGCCGGCGCGACCAGCCCGGCCCCCACGGGCACCCTGTTCGAGGCGGTCCGGCTGGTCTCGGGGGCCGCCCCGGCGCCTACCGGCCCACCGCGCACCCAGTGGTGGCGGCGTATGTGGCACGACGATCTGCTCGGGTCATCGTTGGGCACCGCGGCACTCGAGGTGCAGCTCAGGAACGCCCACCCCGACTGGGTACGGGTGCTGGCCCGCCGGGAGCCGCTCTGGCTGCCGGCGGCGTTGCCCGCGGTGTTCGCCTGGTTGTGGGCGGTGGTCGTCTTCGGCGACCCGACCGTGGCGGCCGTCGCCCAGGCGGCCCTGGTGACCGTGGCGAGCGCGGCGCTGGCCACCGGTCTGTGTCTGCTTCCGGTCCGGCTGGCACGCAGGTTGCCGATACCGGGGGTGCCCTGCTGCATCTCGGCCCTGGCTCTCCTGTTGCTCTGGTTCACGGCGTTCCTCGCCTCCGTGGGCCTGCTCAGTGCCCAGGTGGCACCGCGACTGACCGGCCTGCTCGATGCCGTCGCCGCCCGGCTGAGCTCCCCCTGGATCGGCGGACTGGTCGCCGCGGTCGCCGTCATGACCTGGCTGCTCGGTGTCGCCCTGCTGGTTCGGCGTACCGGCCGCTGGCTGCCGTACTTCCCCGTCGAGCTGGAATCGGCTCTGCGCGAACAGATTCCCCGAGAAGCAGGCCCCCGGCGGTACCCCATCCTGACCCTGGCGATGATCGCCGGTGCCGTGGCACCGGTCGTGGTGCGACCCGGTGCCGGCACCGTCATCCCGGCGATCGTGGCGTGTCTGCTGCCGACGCTCACCGAACCGGTGCTGCGCCGACTGCTTCCCGCCCAGGGGTGAGTCCGGCCGGGTCACCGAGCAGCCGCGGCGGCTCGACCGACCGCTCGGGCAGCAGCCGCACCCGCACCGTGACCGGGTCGGTGGCCAGTACCCGCACCGTGGCCGCGTTCAGGGCACGCAACGGATGCCGCCACCCGATCAGCCGGCGCTGCCGGGCGAACGGGTCGTCCTCGAGCAGCACCTCGGCGATGCCGTCGCGCCACTGCATCCGCGCGCTGCCGGGCACCCGCGACAGCACCCGGACCCTCGGGTCGGCCTGCAGGTTGCGCACGTAGCCGGCGTCCAGTCCGTGCTCGGCGATGATCCAGACGATCTCGCCCTCGCGGCCCTCGCCCACCGGCACCTGCCGCGGCCTGCCGGTGCGCCGTCCGGTGGTCTCCAGCACCGACCAGCCCAACGGCAGACCGCGGCGGACCGCCCGGCGGGCCACGGGATTCAGCACTCGCCGCTGCACAGCCGCGACCGCAGCCCGCTTCAGCCTCGGCGCACGCAGGCTGATCACGATGTTCGCCACCAGCAGCAGACCCAGCAGCACCGGGTAGGGCACGCCCGCCAGGTCACCGCGGGCGATCACCGGATCGATCAGGAACAACGCCAGCACCACCGCCGAACCGGTGGC
>DAIOVT010000481.1:0-3370 GCA_036758885.1 Kineosporiaceae bacterium | reverse complement strand
CGGCACGGTGATCAGCGCCGACATGGATCTGGTGGCCCGGGCGGCTCCCGGCACCAAGACCCGGTTCGTGGCCGTCGACATGGACGCCGCGCTGACCGCCCGGCGTGAACGTTCCGCACTGCTGGCGTCGGCGACGGCGTCGCTGGGCTGAGCCGCCGGGTCGCGAACCCCTTCCGGCGCAGGAGGTTCGAGAGTGAGACGTCCGCTGCGGTTGACGGCCGTTGCCGCTCTGGTGGCGGTACTGCTCGGCTCGTGCAGCGGCACCGGCGATCCCGCGCCGGAGCGGTCGCCGTCCACGGTCGCGCAGCGGGACGCGGCACTGCGGGACGCCGCCTGGGCGGGCGACGTCGAAGGGGCCCGGCGGTTGGTGGCGGCCGGTGCCGACGTCAACGCCAAGGACGACACCCAGCAGTCGGCCTACCTGATCTCGACCAGTGAGGGACCGTTCGATCTGCTCGAGGTGATGCTGGCGGGCGGGGGCGACGTCCGGGCCAAGGACAGCTGGAACGGCACCGGGCTGATCCGGGCCGCCGAACGTGGTCTGTACCTGGTGACGGGGCGGTTGCTGACCGCGGGGGTCGAGAAGGACCATGTCAATCGGATCGGCTACCAGGCGATCCATGAAGCGGTCTGGTTCGGCGCCGATGCGGCTGCCGAGCTGGCCACGGTGCGGGTGCTGGTGGCCGGCGGCGTGCAGCTCGACCGGCCGTCCGGTGCGGAGCGGATGACTGCGCTGAAGATGGCCCAGCACAAGGGGTTTCAGCGTCTGGAGCAGGCGCTCACCGCGGCGCAGAACCATCGCCGGTCCGCCGATCCGGACGCCTCGCTGTTGGCTGCCGCGAGTGCCGGTGATGCCGATGCGGTGGCCCTGGCCCTACGCGACGGCGCCGGCATCGAGACCCGCGACGACCGGCGCCGTACCGCGCTGCTGCTCGCCTCGGCCGGCGATCACGTGGACGTGGCCCGGGTGCTGGTCGCCATGGGCGCCGATCCGGACGCACTCGACGTCCAGCACGACACCCCGTGGCTGGTCACCGGGGTCACCGGCAGCGTCGAGATGCTGGAGACCCTGCTGCCCGCCCGGCCCGACCTCACGATCGTCAACCGGTTCGGCGGTGTCTCGGTGATCCCCGCGGCCGAGCGCGGACACGTCGACTACGTGCGCCGGGTGGTGACCACCGGCATCGACATCGACCATGTGAACCAGCTCGGCTGGACCGCGTTACTGGAGGCGGTGATTCTGGGCGACGGCGGTGAGCGGCACCAGCAGATCGTGCAGATCCTGCTCGCCGCCGGGGCGGACCGGTCGATCGCCGACAAGGCCGGCGTCACCGCGCTGCAGCACGCCGAGCAGAAGGGGCACCAGGCGATCGCGGCGCTGCTGCGAGCCGGCTGACCTGGTGCGTGCGTGTGGCCCGCCGGGACACCGCATCCCCGCACGTAGCCGCCCGTCTACGCAGCCCCCCGTGCAGTTCTGCATGATCACGAGGTGGCGGTGATCATGCAGAACTGCGTGGGCCAGCGGTATCGACTCGGTCCAGCTGACGCCGCCGATCAACGTGATCCGGATCTGTGTCGCCCCCCGGGGTCTGGGATCCCGGCTGCTGAACCGTGCGCAGTGGCTGGCGCATCTGCGGCTACAGGTGCAGGCCCGGCACGCCCGCACGGCAGACCCCGGCTGACCGACCCCCGCGACAAGCCGGTGCCGGGTGTGGTTCACTGACATCGTGGCCGCTGTGACGATCATTATCGAGTGGCGCGTCGACATCGCCTGAGAACCGGCACCGTCGACGCGCAGACCCTTCGCATTCGCGAGGGGTCTTTTTCGTGGGCGCGATCGGGTCGCGTGGGCGCAATCAATGAACGGGTTAGCGGATCGACCAGAGCAGGAAGCGGGAAACATGAACGCCGGCAGCACTTTTCAGGTCTACGACACGACGTTGCGAGACGGCGCCCAGCAAGAGGGCCTGACGTTGTCGGTGGCCGACAAGCTGGCGATAGCCACGCACCTCGACGACCTCGGGGTCGGGTTCATCGAAGGCGGTTGGCCCGGGGCGATCCCCCGGGACACCGAGTTCTTCGCCGTTGCAGCCACCGAACTGCGCTTGAAGAATGCACAGCTCACAGCGTTCGGCGCGACCCGCCGTCCGGGTGTAGCTGTGGGCGATGATCCACAGGTGCGGGCTCTGGTCGATTCGCTGGCCCCGGTGGTCACCCTGGTGGCCAAGAGCGACGTCCGGCACGTCGAGCGGGCTTTGCGCACCACCCCGGCCGAGAACCTGGCGATGATCGCCGACACCGTGCGGCACCTGGTCGGCGAGGGACGGCGGGTGTTCCTGGACGCCGAGCACTTCTTCGACGGCTATGCCGCCGACCCGGCCTACGCCGTCGAGGTGATCGCCGCGGCCGCCGCGGCCGGGGCGGAGGTCGCCGTCCTCTGCGACACGAACGGCGGCATGTTGCCCAACCAGATCGCCGACGTCGTGCACGCCGTCGCCCAGGGCAGCGGTGCGGCGCTCGGCATCCACTGTCACAACGACACCGGGTGCGCGGTGGCCAACTCGCTGGCGGCGATCGACGCCGGGGTCGTGCAGGTGCAGGGCACCCTGAACGGCTACGGCGAGCGCACCGGCAACGCCGACCTGCTCACCGTGGTCGCGAACCTGGAACTCAAGTTGGGGCAACAGGTTCTGCCCACCGGAAGGCTGGCCGAGGCGACCCGGATCGCCCATGCGGTCAGCGAGATCACCAACGTCCCGCCGTACTCCAGGCAGCCGTACGTCGGTGTCAGCGCCTTCGCCCACAAGGCGGGCCTGCACGCGTCAGCCATAAAGGTCGACCCCGACCTTTATCAGCACGCCGACCCCACGAGGGTCGGCAACGACATGCGGATGCTGGTCTCCGACATGGCAGGCCGGGCCTCGATCGAGCTCAAGGGCCGCGAGCTGGGCTACGACCTCGCCGGAGACCGTGACCTGCTCACCCGGATCACCGATCGGGTGAAGTCACTGGAGGCGGCGGGGTACACCTTCGAGGCGGCGGACGCCTCGTTCGAACTGCTGGTCAGGGAAGAGGCGGACGGCGACCGGCCGGCCTACTTCGACGTCGAGTCCTGGCGGGTGATCACCGAGTCCCGGCCCGGGTATCCGGCGCTGTCCGAGGCGACGGTGAAACTGCACGCCGGCGGCGGACGGCACGTCGCCACCGGTGAGGGCAACGGTCCGGTGAACGCGCTCGACCAGGCCCTGCGCGGCGCGCTGGTCGGCGTCTACCCGGAGCTGGGCGGGATGCACCTGGTCGACTTCAAGGTGCGCATCCTGGACGCTTCCTCGGGCACCGACGCGGTCACCCGGGTGCTGATCGAGACGGC
>DAIOVT010000480.1:0-3394 GCA_036758885.1 Kineosporiaceae bacterium | reverse complement strand
GCCGTCCTCTCGAGCACGTCGAGCTGATCGCATACGACGGCGAGAAGAATCGCCGGCCACGGCGGAACGCGTCCGTGCAACCCCAAGAGAATTCCCCGGCAGCCCTCCGTGGTCGCCGAGTGGCGCGAAATTAGCAGTCGAACAATCGATTGGGCCAGTTCGGTCCTCTGGTCTGGACCCTGCGTGTTCATTGCCTCACGGCATGTCCGTTCCGTGGGGCATATGAGGCTGATGAGACGGCAGAGGTCAATGCCTTTCATGTTTCAACCAGGGCGTCTCGCCTGTTCCACTCCTTCGGCAACGGCTCGCTGGTCTCGATGGACCAGATCCTGCTCGAGATCGCGTGAACTGGTTTCGCCGAGCGCGACAACTCGAACATCGTGCACGGGAGCCGCTTCGAGGAGGGCGGTCACTACGCCGCCCTGGAGCGTCCCGATCTGCTGGCCGGCGACATCCGCGCCTTCTTCGCGGGTCTGCGCTGAGCATCCCGTCGACGGGAAAGGTCAATGGGGAAGATCGGACGGCGTCGCGCCGTCCGATCTTCCCCGTTGGCTCTTGCTCCGACTCAGGGGCGGGCAGGGTGCAGGGCCGGCCGGAAGGTGAGTTCTTGAATGCTGCCGTCGAGCGTCCGGGCATCGAGCAGTTCGAGATCGAAGTCGTTCGCCCCGGCGAAGATCGGAGCGCTGCCGGTGCGGCCGCTGATCACCGGGAAGACGGTCACCTGAACCCGGTCGACCAGGCCGGCGTCCATCAGTGCGCGGTTCAACGCCAGGCTGCCGTGCGAACGCAGTGGTACGTCCGACTCCTCCTTGAGCCGCGCGACCGCACCGGCGGCGTCGTCCCTGACCAGGGTTGCGTCGGGCCAGTCCAGCGGATCCGGCAGGGTTGCCGAGAACACCGTGGTCGGTAGGAACTTCATCCTGGTGTTCACCGGATCGCTCGCCTCCGACTCCCGGGTCAGGTCTGCGAGGAATCGCTGGAACATCCGAAACGTGTTGGCGCCCAGGAGCATTCGCATGTCCTGGCGATAGTCGGCGGCCCTGCGGTCGAGGAACTCGGGTCCCTGCTTGCCCCAGTAGCCACCCCAGTCGCCCTCGGGGGTGAACGAGCCGAAGCCGTCCAGAGTCATGAAGACGTCCCAGGTGTAGGTCGCGGTCACGTTCGGTCCCGTCTGTGCGGTGGGTTCTGTCCGGTGGGTTCTGTCCGGTGAGTTCCGTGCGGTGGGTTCTGTGCGGTGGGTTCTGTGCCGTGGGTCAGAGGTTGTGGTTCTCAGCCGCTGCCCGGTCCCGGCGGCAGCGGGACGGCGAGGTGGTCATCGAGGCGTCGCTGGTGCCGGCGCGATCGCCCGGTCGTGCGGTTCTGCATGATCACGCCGAGGTTCGGCGGGCCAGGGCCGGGCCCCGACGAGCCGGGCGGCCCGGACGCCGTTGAGAATCACGATCACCTCGGCGATCTCGTGCACCAGCACCACGCCGGTCAGGCCGAGAACCCCGAACAGGGCGAGCGGGAACAGCCCGACGATGATCGCCAGGGCCAGCGCGATGTTGACGGTCATGATCCGCCGACCGCGCCGGGCGTGGGCGAGGGCCGCAGGAATCAGCCGCAGGTCGTGCCCGGTGAAGGCGATGTCGGCGGACTCGACCGCCGCGGCCGAACCGGTCGCGCCCATGGCGACGCCGACGGTCGCCGTCGCGAGAGCCGGGGCGTCGTTGATGCCGTCGCCGACCATCGCCGTCGGCCGCTGCCGGGCCAGCTCGGTGATCGCGGCGGCCTTGTCGGCGGGAAGTTGCGCGGCGCGGACGTCGTCGATGCCGGCCTGTGCCGCCAGGGCATGGGCGGTGCGCGGATTGTCCCCGGTGAGCATGACCGTGCCGATGCCCTGATCGTGCAGCAGGCGTACGGTCTCGGCGGCCTCGGGGCGCAGCTCGTCGCGGATCCCGATCAGCCCGGCCGGCTCGCCGTCCACCGCAACGACCACGACGGTGACCCCGGACGCCGTCAGCTCGTCCGCCGCGGCGCTCAGCCCGGACGGATCGACCCATCGTGGACTGCCGACCCGGACCGATCGGCCACCCACCCGGCCGGTCAGACCGTGGCCGGCGTCCTCGTGCACCTGGTCGGCGGGCGGCGCGTCCGGCGCGGCGGCGATGATCGCCGAAGCCAGCGGGTGAGTGCTGGACGCTTCGAGCGCGGCGGCCAGGGCGAGTACCTGCTCGCGGGTGTGTCCCGGCGCGGTGCGGGTGTCGACGACCCGGGGGCGGCCGCGGGTGAGTGTCCCGGTCTTGTCGAGAGCGACGGTCCTGATCGTGCCGAACTGCTCGAACGCGGCCCCGGACGTGATGATCACCCCGAGCCTGGACGCCGCCCCGATCGCGCTGATCACGGTCACCGGTACCGCGATCGCCAGCGCGCACGGGGACGCGGCCACCAGGACCACCAAGGCACGTTCGATCCACAGGCCCGGTTCACCGGTCACCACCCCGAACAACGCGACCAGGCCGGCGGCGACGAGCACCGCCGGCACCAGCGGGCGGGCGATCCGGTCGGCAAGACGGGCACGTTCGCCCTTGCGGGCGTGGGCCTGCTCGACCAGCGCGACGATGCGGGTCAGTGAGTTGTCGCGGCCGTCGGCGGTCGCTCGCAGCAGTAGCGTGCCGGAGCCGTTGACCGATCCGGCGGGAACCTGATCACCGGGGCCGACCTCGACCGGGATCGACTCGCCGGTGACTGCCGAGGTGTCGATACCCGAACGGCCCCGGCTGACCACGGCGTCGGTCGGCACCCGGTCTCCGGCCCCGATCACCAGCAGGTCCGCCTCCCGGACCTCGCTCGCCGGCACGATGACCTCGCCGTCCGCGCGGGACAGTCGTGCGGTCTGCGGCATCAGTGACAGCAGCGCCCGCAGCCCTTCCCGGGCCCGGTCCATCGCGCGGTCCTCCAGCGTCTCGGCGAGCGAGAACAGGAAGGCCAGGGCCGCGGCCTCCTCGACGTGGCCGAGCAGGACCGCACCGATCGCCGCGATGGTCATCAGCAGGCCGACGCCAAGTCTCCCGTGCAGCAGACGCCGGATCGCGCCGGGCGCGAATGTCCGGGCGCCGGCGAGCAGGGCGAGCCAGAACATCGCGGTCGCGATCGTTTCGGCGAGACCCGGACCGCGGTGCAGCAGGTACCCGGCGGCGAGCAGCACTCCGGACAGGACCGAGGGCAGCAGGGCGGCGTCCCGCCACCAGGGTGGCCGGGTCTCGACGCAATCCGTTGTGCCGCAGCAGGTATCACTCATCGAGTGCTCTCACCGCCGTCGCAGCAACCCGGTACCGGGCACTGCGGGTCGATGCACGGCGCGCTATCGTCGACCGCGAGCGTGACCTCCACGAGCACGGTCAGGGCCGCGCCG